>CAKTFF010000104.1 GCA_934553185.1 uncultured Devosia sp. | reverse complement strand
GGCAGGGACGATTCGGGCCACACCAGATGGGTGATGTCGGCAATGCCCTGGTCACTGGGATCCATGCGCATGTCGCTGAGCATCAGCAGCCGGTCAATCAGCGCCACCGGGTCCACCTGGCCAAAATCGCTGTGTTCATAAACCAGCGGCTGCACCAGGCGCATCGCCATGTCCGTGCGTTGGACCACCGGCGTGCCCGAAAGGCGGTTATAGCCATAGCCGAGCTGGGCGGCGATCACCGCCAGCGTCAGGAAAAACGGCAGGAGCCGCCGCGAGAGGCTCCGCCCATCCGCCGGCCAGATCAGCGCCGGCACCATGGCGAGAATGGCTGCCAGATAGGTCAGCCCATAAATGCCGATCACCGAAGTGATCTGCATCATCTCGTCGGTCGGCGTCAGCGCATAGCCAAGAAGATCGAACGGAAAACCCGTCAACACATGGCCGCGCGCCCACTCGGCAATGGTAACAAAGGTGGCGAGCGTCACGACGCGCCAGGCGCCATGCGACCAGAACAGATGCGCCAAAGCGCTGCCCACGCCCCAGAAAAAGGCGATCATGGCCGAAAGCGCCAGGATGGCGAAGGGCATCAAAAGGAGCATCGCTCCGCCATCAACAAAGAAGGCGGCGCCGAGCCAATGGAAGGCGACGGTGAAATAGCCCCAGCCAAAGGCGAAGCCGATAACAAAGGCCGGGCCAAACAGTGTCCGCCAGCCCCGCGACCGTTCCGCGCCATCAAGGCACCAGACCCAGACCGGAAAGGCCACAAACAGCGCCGGAACGATAAACAGCGGCGGCACGGCCAGCCCGGCAAGGGCCCCGGCGACCACCAGCAAAAGAAAGCGGCGCCAGCCATGGCTGAGCATGGCAGTCTCGGCGAGCCAGGTCATCGGAGAAAGGCGGGCGAATCAGGAACCATGCCGCAAACTCGCCGCCAGGGCAGGGGGCGTCAAGGCAGGCATGGCGCCACGCCCTCGTGTACCCATTGGCGTGCAGAACGCGCGGCTCCGCTAGACGTCACTGAACACCTCACCGGAGAACACTACACGCAAAGTAGCCCTCATGGTGAGCTTGTCGAACCACGAGGGCGTGCCCTAGATGGTGCCACGCCCTCGTGGTTCGACAAGCTCACCATGAGGGCTACTGGAAGCAGCATATGATAACCCTTGCCATCGACACTGCCGCGCCGCGCCTCCAGCTCGCGCTGCTGCGCGCCGACGGAACCACGGACGTTTCTGTGGACGAGATCGCCACCGGACATGCCGAGCTGATCTTTGAGCGCATAGCCCAGCTGCTCGAGCGCAATGGCCTCGATTATGGCGATCTGCAACGCGTGGTCACCACCACCGGCCCAGGCTCCTTTACCGGCCTGCGCATCGGCCTGTCGGCTGCGCGCGGCATCGCCTTGGCGCGCGCCATTCCGGCTGTCGGCGTGTCGAGCCTTCTGGCACTCTCGCTGGGCGGCGGCGATGGCCCGGTAACGGTGCTGCTCGATGCGCGGCGCGGCGAAGCCTATCTCCAAACCTTTGCCGAACCCGCCCAGCCGCTGACGCCCGGCGCCCTTCTGCCCATGGAAGCGGCACGCGCCGCAGTGCTGCCCGGATCGCGCCTCGTCGAGCAGCCCTTTGTCGATATCGCCGCGCTCGCCCGCTATGGCGCAACCATTGATCCGCTCTCCCATCCGCCCGAGCCCAATTACCTGCGCGATGCCGATGCCAAGCCGCAAACCGCGGCGCGGATCGAAAGGCGCCAATCATGATCAAGCTCTGGATGGCGCCGGCGGGCCTCCATATCGAGCCGGGCCGCCTCGGCGACGCAGCCGAGCTGGCGCGCATCCACGCGCAAGGCTTTTTTCGCGGCTGGCCCGAAGGGGAGTTCGAAAACTTCCTCGGCGATCGCGACACACCCGTCTATGTCGCCTGTGACAGCCGCAGGCGGATCGCCGGCTTTGCCCTGGTGCGGGTCGTCGCCGATGAATCGGAACTGCTCACCATCGCCGTCGACACCAAATGGCGCGGCAAGCGCATCGGCGCGGCCCTCCTCAGCGCCGCCTTCGATGATCTGCGCACCACGGCAGCGCGGCGCATGTTTCTTGAAGTCAGCGAAGAAAACGCCGCCGCCATCAAGCTCTACACCAAGGCCGGCTTCGCCACGATTTCCCGCCGCGCGGGCTACTACAGCAAGGCCGATGGCTCGCGGGCCACTGCGCTTGTCATGGCGCGCGATCTTGAGTAACCCCACATCCCCACCCATCCGAGCGGGAGCGCGCGCGTGAGCAAGCACCAGACCGAGCCAACCCTCGAGGAAGCCTGCGTGCAAAAGGGCATGCGCATGACCGACCAGCGGCGCGTCATCGCCCAGGTCATCGAAGCGGCCTCCGACCATCCCGATGTCGAGGAGCTTTATCGCCGCGCATCGGCCGTGGACGACCGCATCTCGCTGTCAACGGTGTATCGGACGGTGAACCTGTTCGAGGAAGCCGGCCTCGTCACCAAGCACGACTTCAAGGATGGGCGCGCTCGCTTCGAGCTCATTCCCGACGAGCACCACGATCACCTGATCGATATCCGCTCGGGCATGGTGATCGAGTTCCGCAATGAAGAGATCGAAGCCATCCAGGAGGTGATCGCCAAGCGCCTGGGCTATCGGCTGGTGGATCACCGGCTCGAACTCTATGCCGTGCCCATCACCAAAAAGGGTTCGTGACGGTTTTCTTGCCGCTAAGCGGAGGCGTTGGCCAGGGTGTGCTTGAGCCGGGCAACGATCGCCGCGGCCTTGAGCATCAGCGCCATGTCGATATCGGCTTCGCTGGTGCCGTCCTCAATGTCGGCCCAAACCGGAATGGCGAGATCATGGGTCTGGTCCATGCCGCCCAGCTGCTCGGTCAGCACCGCGCGCACGTGACCGGTCTGGCGCCCGGCAAGACGGGGATGCGCCTTCTTGTCGCGAACCGCAATATCGATCAGCTGCAGCATCTTGGCCCCAAAAAAGTGAACGGGCCGACCCTGTGCTGGTTTGGTTAACAGCGTCTTAACGCGGGAACGAAAATCCGTTCACTTCCACAAGGGGGAACTAGACCTTGACCGCATGCTCCACCCGTCCGGCATCGCCGAAGACGCGCACATAGCGCGCGATTTCCTCGGGCGTGCCAGTGGCCTTGGCGGGATTATCCGATAGCTTCACAGCCGGGCGGCCATCGGCCTCGCTGACCTTGGCGACAATCGAAATGGGATCAAGGCCACGATTGGGGCCGTCGGGCGCACAGCCCTCGAAATCATTGGTGAGATTGGTGCCCCAGCCGAAGGCCATGCGCACCTTGCCGTCGACGTGGAGATAGGCTTCCTCGATCATGTCGACATCGAGCCCATCGGAAAAGATCAGGAGCTTCTCGCGTGGATCGCGTCCCCGCGATTTCCACCATTCGATGATGCGCTCGCCGCCTTCGATGGCCGGCGCCGAATCGGGGCGGAACCCGGTCCAGTCCGCCACCCAATCGGGAGCGTCGCGCAAAAACGCATCCGTGCCGAACGCGTCAGGCAGAACGATCTTGAGATTGCCGCCATAATAGCTCTCCCAATCCTGCAGCACCTGATAGGGCGCAGCCTTGAGCGCGGCATCGGTCTTGGCCAGCGCCGCCAGCACCATGGGCAGCTCATGGGCATTGGTGCCCAACGCCTCGAGGTCGTTGTCCATGGCGAGCTTTACATTGCTGGTGCCGGTAAAGGCCTCGCCAATCCCTTCCTTGAGGGCTTCGACGCACCAGCGCTGCCACAAAAACGAATGGCGCCGGCGGGTGCCGAAATCGGAAATCCGCAGATCGGGCAGCTTTTGCAGCCGTTCGACCTTTTCCCACATCTTGGCTTTGGCCCGGGCATAAAGCACATCGAGGGCAAACGGGCCGTAATCCTTCATCGCGGCACGCGAGCGCAGCTCGTTGATGATGGCGAGCGCCGGAATTTCCCACATGGAGGTTTCGCGCCACTTGCCGTGAAATTCGAGCACGAACTGCCCGTCGCGCTTTTCCAGTTGAAAGGGCGGCAGCGTGAAATCTTCGAGCCATTGGAGGAAGGCTGGCTCGAAAATCTGCCGGCTGCCATAAAAGCTGTTGCCCGCCAGCCAGATCATTTCCTTTTTGGTGAACCGGAGCGTGCGCGCATGTTCGAGCTGGGCGCGCAGCTCGCCTATGTCGATCTCCTCGGCCAGCTTCACCGACTTGGTGCGGTTGATCAGGGTGAAAGTGGCGTCCACCTGAGGGTAAAGCCCCCAGATCATCTGCAGCATAAGCAGCTTATAGAAGTCGGTATCAAGCAGGCTCCGCACGATCGGGTCGAGCTTCCAGGTGTGGTTATACACCCGCCGGGCCATATCGGTATAAGTCGCCATAGGTGTCCCCACTTCGCGGCTGGTTTGTAGCCCGACCGGGATGGATTTGGAAAGCGGCCCGCCCAGGGAGGCGCCAAGTTGGTTAGCGAGGCTTCCGCCGGCCCGGCGCCGTGTTTCGATCAAACAATGAAGGACAGCGGTTTTGTCTCGGTTTTCCGCGTGCTATGGTTCGCATTAACCAAACATCCTGATGGAGCCCCAAGTGATCAACGACGTCACCGTGGCCGTGGTCCCGCGCGAAACCATTTCCGAATCGGCCAAGCAACTCAAAACCATGATCGAGCACAGCCCCAAGGGTACGCCGTTCATTGTTGTCACGGGCGGTTATTCCGATGGCGTGGTCGCCGAACTGAGGGAGCTGACCGCTTCCGTGGGTGGCGAGCTGATCAGCAAGCCCGGCTTCCTCACGCCCAACCAGGGGCGGAACCTGGCTCTTGCAGCGGTCAAAACCAAATATGTGGTCTTCATCGACAATGATGTGACCGTGTCCCCAAACTGGCTCGAACCGCTGGTGGATTGTGCGCAATCGACCGGCGCGGCTTTGGTGTCGCCGCTGGTCTATGAATTCTACCCCCAGTTCACCCGTGTTCACATGGCGGGCGGCGAAGCCAGCATACCGCAGCGCCCCAATGGCAAGCTGGGCTTTCACGAAAAGCACCTCATGCCGCACGAGGTTGCGGACACGTCCGGCCTCCACCGCATGCAGACAGAATTGGTGGAGTTCCATACGCTTCTGATTGAAACCGAATGGCTGCGCGCCCAGGGTGGGCTTGATGAGCGCGTCTGCTCGTTTGCCGAACATTGGGATCTGTGCATCCTCGCGGCCCAGTCGGGGCGCACGGTCTGGCTCGAACCGGCCTCCCGCGTGAACTATTCGCCGCCCAAGAAGCTCACGGCTGAAGACGTGCGCTTTTATGAGCTGCGCTGGTCCCCCGAATGGTTCGGCATCAGCCTCGACCGCCTGGTGGAAAAATATAATCTCGACCCCCAGGACGAGCCGCTGCGCGAAACCTGGCGCTGGCTGCGCAACCATCGCTCGCATCGCCATACCGGCCTCAAGAAACGCCTGCGCCCGGTTCTGGGCCGGCACTTGAGCGATCAGGTCGCCAAGCACTGGCTGATGCCGATCATCGATCGCTTCGGCTCTCACCGGCAAAAGGATTTCGCCAGCTGGGAGCGCACCGCGCAACACTGACGGTTTCCCTATGGCCGAGCCGGCCGTCACCTTCGTCATCCCGACCCACAATCGCCCGCAGTTCTTGGCGCGGGCGATTGGCTCTGTTCGCGCACAAACGGTGGCCGACTGGCGCCTGATCGTGGTTGACGACGGCAGCCGCGACCCGGCCACCATACCGCAGGATCCACGCATCACCCTGGTGCGCCATCCGGTTGCCCTCGGTGTGTCGGTGGCGCGCAATGGAGGCTTGGCGCTGTCCAGCACCAGGCTGGTCACCTTTCTTGATGACGACGACAGGCTGGTTCCCCGTTACCTCGAACAGGTCCTGCCCGCCTTTGCCCCCGACGGGCAAAAGCCGACAGCCATGGTCTTTGCCCGCCAGGTCCTCGTTGATCCCGCCCTGGCAGACGCCGAACCGCTGCCCGGCGATATGCCGCAACAGATAACCGGAGCGCCAACCGAGCTGTTCGAGGCCCGCTCGGACCTCGCCAATGGGCGGTTCGGCTGTGGTCACGCGCTGACCATCCTCCGCACCGAACTGGAACGCCTGGGCGGCTTCGACTCCGCCTTGCGCTATGGCGAGGATTTCGATCTGGTGACGCGCCTCTTGATCTCCACAAAGGGCGCGGTGCGCCAAACCGTTGCGCCGGCGGTTTACTACACCAACAAGCAACTCGGCGGCTTGAGCCGGCAGGCCAATGCCCGCCGTCGTGCCCTGGCCCACCTTTATATCTTCCGCAAGAACCGCTCGGCGCTCGAAGAACGCAGCGGCGCCGCCCCGTTCTTTATCCGCTTCATCAGCCGCGACATGGTGCACAATGGTCTGGTGCGGCAGGGCCTGCACCTCATCCACCATGGCTTGCGGCGCTATGGCCCCCACCCGCTCCTGGTGCAGGCCGCCGTTAACAGCCACCTCCACGACCTCAAGCTGCGCCTCGGCTGGGCCTCATAGCGGCGCTCGATTGTCAGCCAACAACCCGGAGCAGCGGGCGGCGCGACCAGGGCAGGAGGCTGACGCTCATCATGCCGTTGCCCGCCGGAGAAGCCACCAGCGCGTAGCGGAAGCGTTCAGCGATCGGTCGCAGCTGATCCACCGCTTCCGCCGAAATGTCGCGCTGGATCAGCCCGATCCCCTGCGCCATCAACACGCTGATCGATCCCACTTCGAGCCCGAGGTCGAACTCGGCATCCCGGCCGGGAAACTTCAGCCGCACATCATCCAGTATCTCGATCTTCCGCATTGCTCTGCCTCGTGATCTTTTCGAGTGTTGCGCGGCTTGGTCAACGGCAGGTTAACAAGCGATAGGCGTCCTCGCATTCTGCAGCATGTGTGGCGGAACGATGTGTACGGGTCCCCGTTCAACAGCCGGAAGCGGACCAAACATGCAGCAAACACCAGACGTTCTTCCCATCGTGGAAGAAGTAGCCACGATCACCAAACACGACGTGCTGACCGGGCGCGTTCGAGTCAGCACGCAGACCCAGACCAGCGATGAACTGGTGTCTGCGGCGCTGGAGCGGAACGACGTCG
>CAKTFF010000103.1 GCA_934553185.1 uncultured Devosia sp. | reverse complement strand
CCTCAGGCGAGGCGAAAGGAAAGGGCGACCAGACACGCGATCATGGGCGCGTGAAGCCGCATACATCTGGCACGCTGCATGAAATGAAATGTGACGAATGGTCAGCTCTGGCTGGGACGCTTGGTGCCAATGCCATAAACGAGCAGAACGCGTGACAGGGAGAGGCGATCAGGAAAGGGCTGAAACAACCAGAATGATCAAACCTGCTGCGACGGCAATACCCAGCACGGCGTAAACCACCATGCCGCGGGGACGATTTGGCCCAGAGTTCGGCAAAGTTGGCATCGATTTGGCATCGAGCGCCAGTTCCTGCGGCGTTGGCGACGAACCGCCTGCTTCCGCATCGGTTCCCAGTGGCACCGTTGCAGGGTCAGGCATGGCCACCTTTTCCCCGGTTTCACCTTGGTCTATGCGATTGCGAAGCTGGTCTGATGTTGGCGCTTTCATGCTCTAACAAGCTTTGGGGGCACCCTCTTGTTCCCCGATTGCTTAACAATAACTTCTATTAGCGATTGAACGATGCACTCACATGTGGAGTTTCAACCGTGGAGCCAACAAAGAGTGCGGACACGATGACCGACGCAGACGATCCCTGGATCGACAGGAATTTCGAAGCTGCGGTACGGGACACGGCTTACTTTCTTTGGGAAAACGACGGGCGCCCTGCCGGCCGTGAACAGGAATACTGGTTCGCAGCCCTGGACAAGTGTCTGCGGCAACGCGAAGCCGACGCCATGCTGGCTAAGGGACCCGACGAACAGCCCTGATCTATGAGGAGCCGGCCAAAGCCGGCTTGCCATGAAGCCCGTGTTAACAATTGTTGTCGCCGCACCGGGCTTTTGCATCCAGGTTGTCGGCGGGCGGGTGAAACATGATAACAGCCGAAGACACTCCTGATCTGAACGGCAAGCGCATCATTGTCGTGGAAGACGACTACATTCTTGCAACCGACATCTGCAGGGAGCTCCGCGACCTGGGTGCTACTGTCTTGGGACCAGCGCCGACGCCGTTCTATGCCATTCATCTGATCGGACGCAAAAAGATCGACGCCGCGGTGCTCGACGTGCGCCTTCATGGCACCACCGTCTTTGCTGTCGCCGACATTCTCATGGATCGGGGCGTCCCGATCCTGTTTGCAACAGGTCTGGACGAAGAAGCCATACCGGGTCGCTTCCGTGATGCGCCCATGATGACCAAGCCGCTCAACCGCAAGAAGCTCGTCAACACCATTTGCGCCCTGGCGCGCCGGCCTTCTGTGCCTATGCCTAACGTTGTACGGCAACCCGTAGCTCCTGCCGGCAACGAGGCACCTGCGCAGATTTTCGCTCGGATACTGGGACGCAGCTTGCCGTCTACGGCTTGAGATAGCTTGGATTAAACAGGGCTAAGGCCGCCAGCCCTGGTGCATCCAGGATTTTGGCGGTGCCCTGCCCCATCGTGATGAGCTTGCCCCGGCGCAACTGCTGAATGGTGCGATTGACATGAACAGTGGAGAGGCCAAGCGCCTCGCCGATCTCGGACTGGGTCACTGCAAACTCGAACGTTGCATCGGCGCGCACCAGGCCAACCGTTTGCAGCCGGTAATGCATTTCGCACAAGAGATGAGCCAAGCGCTGCACCGCATCGCGGGCACCAAGACTAACCACCAGTTCGCGCGCTGACGCCGCATCCAAAGCGGCAGCTCGCATCGCAGCCACCAAGACATTGGGAAAGCGTTCCGCCGTTGCCGACAGCCGCGACAGCTTGATGCGGCCGACAAGGCCGTTGGTCAGGCTCATCACGTTCTGCCCGGTCGCGCTTGAGGACAAAAAGCCGTAATCACAGAAATCCCCCGGCAGGATGAAGCCGGTGAGCTGGCGGCGCGACGATTCCACGGGACGATAATGGCAGGCCAGCCCCTGCAAGAGCACCAGCGCATCGCTAGGCGCATGCTGATCATCAATGATGATCTGGTGCGCCCGCACGGTGAAGGTGGATTCCACCAGCCCTGAGACGGCGCTCAACTCATGCGGTTGAAGGGGATAAAGCGCGGCAAGCCGTCGAACAAAGAAGTCGACATCCTCCCGGTTGCGCAAGCCGTTCAGTGGCTGAACGACGTCTTTGAACGCATCTAGATGATGAATGCTCATCAGCTCTCGTGTTGGTTGCACCCGAACAACCCCTGGGTCATTCGGGCATCGTGCTAGGCCAACACATAGCAAGAGCAAGCAGTCGCTCCCCTAACATAGGTTAGAGGAGCACCTTGCTGTTTTCCTGTCAGGGATTGTTGTCTTCTTCCGCCTCGGCGCCGATCGCGCCATCCGCTCCGGGCACATGGTGCTCCTGGCTGTCCTTGGTGTTTTCACTACCCTGCCCTTCGCCGGATTTTGGCTTATCGGCAGGCTCTTGATTGTTCTGCGTCTTGGTTGGCTTGTCGCTCATGATGCTGGCTCCACGGGAAAGCAGATTCAGTGACTGGCGCGATCTTCGTCGCGATATTGCTGCTTGGTTGCGGCATCGGTCACGCTGCGCTCAAGCGGCGTGCGCTTCTTGTTGCGGCTATTGGCCATGGCCATGGCAATGCCCAAGACGGCCACCCCCAGCGTCACCAAGATCAGCCAGAACATTGGGCCGGTTTCCATGTCTTTTCTCCAAATTCAAAGGTTGGACCTCCGCAGCGATCACGGGGGCTCCTTGCCGATATGGGAGATAACGGTCGTTGAACCGGGAAAGTGCCATCAGCCACCCTCAGATCAGGCAATAAACCACGTTGCCGAGCCATTGGGGTGGGGTTGAAGCCCTAGATGTGGTCGTTCAGGCAACCAAGTTAATGTCCACGGATTGCCCATCCAAAGGGGAATACTGATGAGCGGCAGAACTATCCTGATCATCGTGGCGGTGCTGGTCGTGCTGGGCGCGATAGCAGCCTTTATCAGCTTCGGCCAGGGCACAGGCGTTCAGCGCGACGTTTCCACGCCGCAAGGACTCGAATCCCAGTCGGAAGACCAGTGACGCCGCTGGGTTGTTTGCTAGCCCAGCTTGACCAGCCACTGGGGATAAAGCGCAAGGCTGAGCATGAGGCCCAGGCCGACAACCATTGGAATGGTGAAGGACGGCTCATGCCATGGCGCAGGCAGGTAGCGCCGCCCGAGCCAGACAACAGCAGTTCCCAGAGCCGCATAAACCAGCGCGTCGATACCAAAAGCAATCCACAACATGGTTGTCCTCTAGCGGACAAGGCACCGGGGCACTACGATTGCGCAGCGCCAGCCTTTCCAGTGTGTTGACGGTTTCACTAACCTGCGCGCAGTTGCTCGAACTTCCTAGAGTTTGAGTCCAGAAGTTCGGCAAGGCGCGGTCCGGTTAATGGCCGGCTTAAAAGATAACCCTGCAACTGGTCGCAAGCCATGGTTTGGAGGATGTCGCGCTGTTCGGTGGTTTCCACCCCTTCGGCCGTGACCGTCATATGCATTGCGCGGCCCAGCTCGATAATGGAGCGCACGATGCTGTCGATCTCGCCATCTCGACCCAGTTGTGCGGTGAATGACTGGTCGATCTTGAGCTTGTCGACGCCGTAGCTGCGCAAATAGCTGATGGAGGAATAGCCGGTGCCGAAGTCGTCCAGCGCCACCCTGATGCCGCTGGCACGCAGCTTCATCAGCGCAGACTGGATCGATGGCGAGTTCTGCAGCAGCAATCCTTCGGTGATCTCGATCTCGAGGCGTTTAGCGGCAAGTCCGGTTTCAGCCAGAACGTCCAATACGTGCTCGGCAAAGCGTTCATTGCGGAACTGGAGAGGCGACACATTGACAGCAACCCAAGGCAGACTGGATTGCGCGGCAAAGCGGCAGGCTTCACGCAGCACGTAGAGGCCAAGCTGATCGATAAGCCCTCTCTCCTCCGCGAGACCGATAAAGGTTGCTGGTGACAGGCGCCCGCGCGTCGGGTGCTCCCAGCGCACCAGAGCCTCCGCCCCGGCCAGCTGCTCAGAACGAGCCAGGTAAATGGGCTGATACACAAGCTCCAGACCGCTCCCGGAATTGAGCGCGGCACGCAGGTCCATTTCAAGCTCGCGCCGCTCTCTGACAGCTTCGCCCAGTTCGCCGGCAAACAGCTGATAGCGACCGCGGCCGCTGTCCTTGGCCTCGTAGAGCGCCATATCGGCCTCTCGCATCAACTCTTCAGCCGTAGTGTCACCATCAGCAACCACGACCACGCCAACGCTGGCACCAAGTTGGGCCGACTGCCCTTCAATGTCGAATGGCTCGGCAAGACAATCCACGAGGCTCTGGCCAAGCGCCTTGACTTTGTCATCCTCACCGGCGGCAAATTGGATCACCGCAAATTCGTCGCCACCGAGCCGCGCCACCGTATCGACTTCATCAACCTGAGCCGACAGGCGCCTTGCCGTTTCGCGGATCACCACGTCGCCGGCGGGATGCCCCAGGGTGTCGTTAACATGCTTGAAGCGGTCGAGATCCACATAATGGCGCGCCATCTTGGCCCCCGTACGGCGCATATTGGCCAAAGCCTGCTCCAGGCGGTCCTCGAACAGCGCGCGATTGGGGATACCGGTCAGGGGATCATGAAAGGCGAGGAAGGACGCCGCCGCCTTGCTGTCTTCGAGCTGGGAAGATGTTCGCCGCAACCGGACCAGCAGGAGGCTGAGAAACAAGCCCACCATCAAAACGGTACCGGCAATGACAGGCGCCGTGTCATGGAGCAGTTCATAGGCAGGCTCTTCAGGATCCCAGGCAAGAAAGCCCACGATCCTGCCGCCTGACGTCAGCAATGGCAGCGCTGCCTTGCTGTCTTGATGATCGGCGACCTTTTCAAGCTCAAGACCCTGGATTTCGAACTGATCGGCGATCGTCTGGATCACTGATGGACCAATGAAACGCACCGAGACATGGAGAAATTCCTGGCCTGGCGCTTGCGACACTGCATCCGTGTCGGGCAGCACCGGCCGAATGCTGACAATGGACGGAAGGTCGTTGCGCAGCGCAATGGTCTGGAGAATGCCAAGGCCGGTGATTGCTTGGGTGGAGTCGGCCTCACCTGCCGAGGCTTCCGCCATCTCCTTGCGCAACTCTCCGATCAGCGGCGCGAGGGCGGCTTCATCCTGCCTGTAGCCCGAGGTTGCCGCTTCCGCACCGTTTTCCACCGCCCGGATCGGCTGGTTGTCGGGATCAAGAAGGTAGATCAGGTCGTGCTGGTAATACTCGCTCATCCACTCGGCAATATTATCGGCAAGCCAAGGCCCATTATGGCTACGCAGATTGACCACAGCGTCGTCCCAGACGATGGAGCTGTCCTGATCCACGGCCATCTGCGCGGCGATGGCCGCGAGTCCGCTCTGGATGTGGCGCGCTTCTCGGGCAATAGCACGATCGTCGATGCGGTTCGCCGCCCACCAGCCGAACCAACCCAGACCGGCCAGCACCAGCACGGCCAGAAAAAGGGAAAGCCTAGTGATCTGTCGAGAAAGCGAAGAAGAGCTGGTTTGCATCGGATGTCTGCCGGTCACGGTTGGCAAAATACCAGCCGATCCCTAACAAGCGCTGAGGGGAGAATGGGCAATCCAGCCGTTTCGCGCGAATGCCGCGCTAGTGGCGCAACCGGCCGCGCCACCAGGCCTGCCACACAAGCCGGGCATAGGCGGTATTGGTTTCGTAGTAGCGTCGCCAAAGCCGGCGCGGCTCCTGAAGCACGCGAAATAGCCACTCCATACCAATGGCTTGCACAAGCGTGGGCGCTCGCGCGACCTTGCCGCCATAAACGTCGAAACTGCCCCCGACACCCATCACGAAACTGGGCCCGAGAACATCGCGGTGGCGTTTAAGGAACCGCTCCTTGCGTGGGGTGGGCATGGCAACGAACAGGCAATCGGCGCCCGAAGCATTGATCGCTGCCACCACATCGTTTTCCTGATCGGCGGAAAAGTATCCATCGTGCCATCCCGCGACGACAAGACCGGGATGCTCGATCGAAAGGCGCCGCCGCACGGCGTCAAGCACGGCCGGTTCTGCGCCCAGCAGGAACGGCCGGAAACCACCCCGGGCGCAAACCGCCAGAAGATTGGTCATGACGTCGACGCCGGCCACCCGCTCGGGCAGCGAGCAGCCCAAGAGCCGCGCGCCCCAAAGGACCCCCATTCCATCGACATTGATCATGTCGGCGGTGGTCACATCCTCGAACAGTTCGGCATTCTTGCCCATATTGACCAGCTTGGAGACGTTGACCACCGTATGGTGCAGCGGCCGGCGCTCGCGCATGGCTTGTTCGGCCATGGCCATGGTCTCACCCATGGTCAGGGCATGGATGGGCACACCCATGAAGGCCACGCGCCTCGCGGCCAGCAGCGGATGCTCGCTCCAGCCACTCTCCCCTGTCATGCTGCCCTCTCGGCCAGGTGGATCACGGCGCCGCCTGTCGCAGGAACCCCTCCTTCGACGCGGGCGTCAGGCTTGCGCGCCTTGCGCCAGGTCCAGAGCCCGCGGGTGTCGACAAGCTTCTTGTCTCGGAGCGCCTCGGCATCCACCAAGCTGAACTGACGATGGTCGACCAGCAGCACCACGATGTCAGCCTGGTCGATGGCGCTCAAGGCGTCGGTGAAGACGATACCCTTGCCCTCCAGTTCGCGCGGCAAACGACGGGCATTGGGCTCGGCTGCGATCAGCTTGACGTTCTCGGTCTCGGCAAGGAGACGGACGACCTCGACGGCCGGGCTTTCTCGCATGTCGTCGATATTGGGTTTGAAACTGAGGCCCAGACACGCCACAGTCTGCACTTTGCCGGGCTCGAGCAGGGCCTGGATGTCGGCAACAACGGTTGTCGGGCGGGCGGCGTTGATGCGCCGTGCGGCGCTCATGAGGTCCGTGGACCCGGGCGCTGCCTCAATAATGAAATAGGGATCAACCGCAATGCAGTGGCCGCCAACGCCAGGACCGGGCTGAAGGATGTTGACGCGCGGGTGGCGATTGGCGAGGTCGATCACTTCCCAGACATTAAGGCCAAGCTCCTGACATACCGCGGCCAATTCGTTGGCAAAGGCGATGTTGACGTCGCGGAAGGCGTTTTCCGTGAGCTTGACCAGTTCGGCACTATCGGCCGAGGTGACAACCAATTCACCACGAAC
>CAKTFF010000102.1 GCA_934553185.1 uncultured Devosia sp. | reverse complement strand
TGCTTACCATGACCGTTGGCGTGTTCCTGACCGCCATCCCATCGACGCCCGTGATCATTGCCGGCCTCGCCATCGCAACGGTGGGCTACTTTGCCGCTCATGGCATTGCCAGCGCCTGGGTGGCGCGCCGCGCTCAGGTGGGCCGGGCACAAGCGTCTGCCATCTACCTGTTCAGCTATTATCTCGGCTCGTCAGTGCTTGGCACTTTGGGCGGGTACGGGTGGTCGCATTGGAACTGGCCCGGCGTCCTCCTGGTCAGCGGCGGCGCGGCCATTGCCGCCATGCTGGTCGCCATTCGGCTGATGTTCTTGCCGGTGCTGGTTGCGCCGGAGACACCAACGGCGCCGCCTGCTGCCTAGCTATTGGCAGCGTGCAACTGGGGCAGGGCGCGCGCCATGGCGAGGAATGCCGCGACGGGAAGATCCTCCGCGCGTTCGTCGCCCTTGAGCCCGGCGGCCTGAAGCAGCCCATCCACCGGCACCCCTGCGGACTTCAAGCTCTGCCGTACCATCTTGCGCCTTTGCCCAAAGGCAGCGCGGGTGATGTGCTCGAGGTGCTTCACCGACACGTCATCGCTGATCGGCTTGGGCACCAGGTGCACCACCGCCGAGGTCACATTGGGCGGCGGCACAAAGGCTTGCCTGCCGACATTGAAGGCGATCCGCGCATCGGTGCGCCAGCCGGCCAGCACTCCAAGGCGGCCATAGGGATCTTCGCCAGGCCCGGCGCAGATGCGCTCGGCCACTTCGCGCTGAAACATCAGCGTCAGGCTTTCAAAGAAGCTGGGCCACGGATCAAGGGTCAGCCAGCCGGTCAGCAGAGGCGTCGCGATATTGTAGGGGAGGTTGGCGATGATGCGCGTGGGACCATCGGCGAGCAGCCGGTAATCCATCTCCATGGCATCCCCGCTGATCACCGTCAGCCGGCCGGGATAGGCTTGGGCGATCTGTGCCAGTGCGGGCAGGGCGCGCGCATCGCGTTCGATAGCGATTACCTCCCGCGCGCCTTCTGCCAGCAGAGCGCGGGTCAGCCCGCCGGGTCCGGGTCCGACCTCGATGACCCGCACGCCCTCGAGCGAACCCGACACGCGAGCGATCCGCGAGGTGAGGTTGAGATCGAGGAGGAAGTTCTGCCCCAATTCCTTCTTGGCGCGCAGGCCATGCTCGGCGATCACTTCGCGAAGCGGCGGCAGGTTGTCGATCTGGCTCATTGGTCCGCCGTCATCTGGTCGGCCATGCGGATCGCGGCGAGAAAGCTCGCCGGTGAGGCGCGGCCGGTTCCCGCCAGATCAAAGGCCGTGCCGTGATCGGGCGACGTGCGCACGATGGGCAGGCCAAGCGTGACATTCACGGCGTCCTCGAAGGCAACAGTCTTGATCGGGATCAGCGCCTGGTCGTGATACATGGCGATCACCGCGTCATAGCGCGACCAATGGGCGGGGTAGAACAAGGTATCTGCGGGTAGGGGGCCCTCGACGCCGATGCCTTCGAACTGCAGTTGCGCCACAGCGGGCCCGACGATTTCGAGATCTTCACGGCCGATGGCGCCCCCTTCTCCGGCATGGGGATTAAGGCCCGCGACACCGATCCGGGGCGTGCTGACGCCGAACCGGCGCCGGAGGTCCAGCGCCACGATGCGCACGGTCTCCATGATCAGCTCCTTGGTGAGGAGCGCCGGAACATCGCGGATCGGCACATGGATGGTCACCGGCACGGCCCGCAATCCGCCATGCGCCAGCATCATCACCGGCAGGCGCGGCTTGCCGCCGCCCGCGCAGAGTTCGGCGAGAAATTCGGTATGGCCGGGATGGGCAAAGCCGGCCTGGTAGAGGGCCGCCTTGTGGATAGGGGCCGTGACCAGCGCCCGTGTTTCCCCACACAAGGTTGCGGCAACCGCTGCCTCGATGGAGCGGATCACAGCCCCAGCCGAGAGGGGGGACGTTTGCCCGGGATGATCGGGCACAAGGCCTTCGACGGGCACCACGGGCAGGCCATCGGCAAAGCGCGCAGTGGTTTCAGCCGGGGCAACGGACAGGACATCGACTTCGATGCCGAGACGCTGCGCACGGGACCGGAAGAAGCCGGGCTCTCCGAACACGCAGAATGGTGGTAGCGCCAGTTCAGCGCGTCGGGCGAACAGGGACAGAATGATGTCGGGCCCGACGCCGGCGGGCTCACCCATGCTGATGGCAAGCGGCTTGTCCATCTCGGCCCCCGGAGAATGGAAGGGGAGAGAGCCGCCGGGGCGGCTCTGTCGGCTTAGTTATAGATGATCTTGGCCTCGGCGCGCAGCTTTTCGAGATAGGCTTTCACTTCACCGTCCAGCGCGGCGTTGCCCTGGTCGGCACGCAGTTCGCTCTTGATAAAGGTCAAGTCTTCGGCCTGCGTCTTTTCGCAAACCGCAAGCATGGACACGCCGGTGTCAACCACGCGCGGCTTGGTGATGCCGCCCACATTGAGCCCGGCCAGTTCCTTGGCGATGGCTTCGGGCATCTGTGTGGCATGACGACGCCCCACATCGATCACCGCCGCGTCGGTGAAGCCCATGGACAGGTCCACCGCCGTGTCGCAGCCGGAGAACTTGGAACGGTAGTTGTTGGCCTGCCCACTGCGCCCGCTTGAGCCCGCTCCCACAAAGATGATTTCCTTGAGGATGTAATCAAAGCTCTGGAAGGCCTGCACCTGGGACGATGCCTGCTGGTCGAGCGCCAGATCGGAAATCTGCAACTGCGGGACGATTGCGCGCTGCTTGACGCCGTCCCAGGCAATGGCCGCACGCAGGCGGTCCCTGAGTGTTTCCTGGCTGACGCCACCCTGCTGCAACAGGCCGGTCAGTCGTTCTTGGCTGACATTCATGTTGCGCGAGATCTGGAGGAAGGCGTCATCGATCTGCGCATCGGTGACGGTGATCCCCAACCGGGACGCTTCGGCGACCTGGATGGCTTCGTCGATCAATTGCTGGGTGGCAGCGCTGGTGCCACCCTTGTTGCCTTCAAGCGCATAGAGCTTGACGCGCGCCGCGACCTGCAGATCGGTGATCGGGGTGCCGTTCACCGTTGCGCGCACGCTTTGCGCCATTGCCGGCATGCCGGCGGCTGCACTGAGCGCCACACCCACGATCAGGGCGCTCAGGGCGCGCTTCCACATCTTCTTGGCCATCGTTCTCATCCGCATTGCGCCACGATACCCGCCTCAATGGGGGCGGAATGGCACTGTGTCAATTGCCCCGACAGATCAGCCATGAATGCGGCTAAAATCCGATAGCTCAGAAGCCGGGAACGCGGCCGGAGAAACCGACATCGAGCCCCGCCGGCGCCTTGAGCCGGGTCGTCGCCATGATGCGCGTGTCATTGTCCGGGGTCGTCGAGGCACTGGCGCCGATTTCAAGATAGCCGTCGTCATAGGTCACGCCGCCGCCGACCCTGATCCAGGTATTGGCGGCAAGGTCCCAATACCCGTTGGCCTGCACGGTCCAGTATTCAGCAACCGGAACAGCCAGCGACGCCCCGATCTCATGCTGGTCATCCAGCACGCCACGCGCCTCGTTGGCCGCTATGAAGCTGTAGGTAAGCGCTGCCGCATAACCATCCTGCGCGAACTCGCCATCAAGGCCTGCCCGCATGATCTCGCCCGTGGCGGAGTCGAGCTGGACTTTGCCGCCAGCGGTGAGGGAGGGGACCAGAGTGCCATAAGCGCCCAACACGGCAAAGGACGCGGCATCGTCCAGCCCCGAGCCCAGGCCGGTATTGGTTTGATTGGGTGCGGCAAAGCTGTTGCTCCCCGCAAGCTGGAAGGATTGTCCAGCCAGGAGCTCGAAATAGCTGCCATCGGCGAAGTTGATCTGGTAGCGCCCGCCAAGATTGGCGCGCAGCCCCGTTTCCTGCCGGTCGCGGCCAGAGAAGCGGTTGAAGCTGAAGAGATTGGTGTCGTCGAGAACAAAGCTCTGCGCATCGTCATTGGTGATGCCGACGGCCGTGGTGTCGGAGCCGCGGTAAACCAGCTGACCGATGGGCTCGACCAGATGCACCGTCGCGCCCTGGTTTGCCGCAAGGGGATATCGCACATCCATCGCGGCGATCGGGGTGGCGCTCAATAGCGTCGTTTCCCCGCCGAGCAGATCGCTTGCCCCGTCATAAGCGGCAAAGTCGGCGCGCCCGCCGAGATAGGGCGTTGCAACGAGGCCTCCAGCGCCGATCCACTGCTTCTGCCAGCCGGCCTGCACGCTGGCATGCTGCTTGTTGCCCTCATAGCCGAACACATAGGGCACGCCATTGGCGTCGGTTCGCGAGTCGAACCGGCGGTTGACGCCCAGGAGCTTGGCGCTGATCTCGATCCGCCCCAGGTCCGGCCCTAGATCCTCGATATGCTCCAGCCGCACCACCGGCAGCGTCGAACCCTGCTGACCCTGCGTTTGTTCGCTGATTTCGCCAAGGCGATTGAAGCGCTGGATGCGTGCATCGAAAAAGGTCTGCTCGCCCACATGAGTGGCAAACAACTGGTTGACGTTGGTGCCGCTGCGGTCGAGGCGATAATCGCGGAAATAGGCGGGATCGGTGAAGCCGGTATAGCTCCAGCCCACCTGCCACTCTTCCACCGGGCGGAACGTGCCTGATGTCTGGAACGCCCCGCGCCATTCCCGATCGCCGACGCGACCCTCGAACGCGTCCTGATCGAACTGGCGCAGGCCCGATGCCTTGATCTCGAACTCGCCGCCCTCGAAGCGCTGGTCCCATTCCGCACCCAGCAGGAAGCCCTGCCGCGTCAGCAAGGTCGGGGTGAACGCGATATCGGTCCAGCGGGTCGAGTAGGCCGATACCGTGGCAGCGACCTTGACCCCGAACTGATCGCTATAATCCACAGTGGGCAGGGGTATCCTGTCCAGCGCGCCCTGGCTGGTATCGGGCAGCCGCAGGAACGGCAGCCAGGCGACCGGTACCCCAAGAAGCGCCAGGCTGGGCTGCTCAAGGTAAACCGAGCGATCCTCGGCATTATAGGTGATGGTATCGGCCCGGACCGACCAGCCGATGCGCCGTCCATCATCGTCGATGCAGTCGCCGCAGGGCGCATAGGTGGCATTGACCAGCATGGTCTGCACCGCATCGTCATACTCGACGCTGTCGGCGGTGATCTTGGCGCCGTCATAAGTGGTGATGGTCAGCGAATCGATGAAGGCTTGCCTGAGCCCGCCCGTGACCTCCAGATTTGCCGCTTCCACCCGGTTGCCCGAGGGGTCCTCGATGCTGACGGCGCCAACAAAGGTCAACTCGCCCGTTTGCCGGTTATAAACAAGGCTTTCGCCGGTCAGGGTGAAGCCGTCCTGGCTGAGGAGAACATCGCCCGAAGCGGTGATCGTTTCGTTGGGGCCATCAAAGGTCAGCGTCCCCGCTTCCACGGTGGACGGCGCACCCACATCGCGTGACTGGTTGAAGAAGTCGTTCGGAATCAGCGACTGCGCAAGAACAGCCGGGCTTGCCGACAGCATCAAGGCGCCGGCCAGAAGCAGCCGCAGCGGCGACAGGGCAATGATGGGTTTCGCCGCCTTGATCACGCGCGTCCGTCTTCCTTGTGCAGCAGCACCGTCACGCCAATGACGATAGCCACAAACGCCGGTCCAAACGCCGCAAACGTGGGGTCGAGAACGCCGGTCGACCCGGCACGGTCGGCCATCTCGGTGATCACGAACACGACGAAGCCGAGCACGACCCCGTAAAGGACCGCCGGACCATAATTAGAGCCTCTTCGATAACCTGCGGTAAACGCAAAGGCAATCAACAGTGACCCGGTCAGCACCAGCGGCAGAGCCAGCAACTTGACCAGCCGCATCGTTGCGGCGGTGCGAATGCTTTCGTCGTCCACGCCCGATTGGAGCAAGCTGACCAGCTCGAAAAACGTCATATCGTCAGCCGAAGCCAGCCGCAGTTGCAGCTGTTCGGGCGTGGTGCTGGCGGGCAGCCGGTACTCGGGGAGCGTGGTGGCCGCCTGAATGGGACTAAGCAATGTCGCATCCTGCATGACCCACTCGCCAGCCCCCAGAACGGCTTGGTCGGCCAGCACCCGTTCCTCGTTGGTGTCGCCGAGCTGGAAGATGGTCACGTCACGCAGCAGCGCTTGGTCGACATCCATGCCGTTGGCCATGATAACGTAGTGCGCGTTGGGGGTGCGCTCCTCCAGCCACATTTCGCCTTCGGGGGTCAGCTGGGCGGTCTGGCTCGCCGGCGTGGGGCTCAAGGCGCGGTTGAGCTGCGCGCTCACCGTCTCGACGCCGAGCGAGATGAAGAGGCTGAACAGCATCAGGGCGATCACCGGCGCGCGCACGGCCTTCCAGATGGAAATGCCGCTCGCCTGGATCACCGTCATCTCGTGGCGGACCTTGAGGTCGATGAAGCCCAGGATTGCGCCAAGCAGCACAGTTACCGGCAAGGTCTTGATGGTCCAGCGCACGGCGCTAGCGGCAACCATAACGATGGCCAGGGGAATGCCCTGTGTTTCGGCAACCAGGTTGAACCGGAAAGTGTCGAGCGATTCCACCAGGGCAATCAGCCCATAGAACACGAATATGGTCACCAGCACGCGGCTGCCCACGCGGCTGAGAACAACGCGATCAACCCGGTTCATGCGGCCGCCCTGCCTGCACGCCATCGCGGCAGCGCAGCCGGGTAGGCGACGCGTCGCAGACCAGCTTCGGGCTGCGCCATCATGGGCAAGCGATTGGCCGTCGATCTTTGCATGCGCTGTCGGTCACGGGGGAAGGGGGATGGTGCGGCGCGACTTTGGTTGAGTTCGCTTCTGCCCACAAGCACGCAAACCGCTGTTCACGGATTTGTCCTCGGGCTGTTGCGGGATTGACGCGGCCGATAAACACTTCAATGTACGGAGAGATCAACTCGGCGCCGGCAAAGAGCCGTGCCAGCCAGCAAGGCCCTCCATGTCTCAATTCATCACGATCCGCCTCGCGGCGCTCGCCAGCGCCCCAGCGGGCCTTTCCATCATCTATGCAGGGGAAAACCAAGCGCCCGCGGGCGCTGCTGCCGCAGTGTGGGCGGCAACAGGACTTGGCTGGGAAGAAACAGCCGCCTCGACCCAGTTCAAGGGCAAGCAGGGCCAAGTGATGGACGTGCTCGGCGCCGGCGGCAAGCGGCTGCTGGTTCTGGGCACGGGCAAGGCTAGTAC
>CAKTFF010000101.1 GCA_934553185.1 uncultured Devosia sp. | reverse complement strand
GCCTATCACCAGCTAAATCAACTGCACTTTAGCAACACTCCAAGACTCCTTTAGACTCTGGCCGGGACCACGGACCTAGCCTGGCGTCAATGAAATGGTGCTCAGCAGGCCACGATGGTTGGATCCAAAACTGTTTTGGAGCGGATCCTTGCTCACCACGTGGGCACCGTCCCGCGCCAGGACATGATCGATGGGCAGACCCAATGTCCCGAACTCGGAGGGCCAGGTGCCCACGGGCCACGGACCGGTCTCAAGGCCTGTCCGTCCGATCAGCAGTTCCATTGTGCTCGACCATGATGCGGCGTTGAAATCGCCCGCTACCACCACGGGTCCATCCATTTCCTCGAGCTTGCGGCCGAGCCGGCGCACTTCGAGCCAGCCGTAACCGTCGAAATAGGGCTTCACCAGATGAGCGGCGACAAAGGTCACCCTTCTGTTGTCGATCTCAACGGCGATGGACATGTAGCGGTCAGGTGAGATGGGCCCAAGGGAATCGACTTCGGCGTCAAGGATCGGGCGGCGCGAGAGGATCAGCAGGTCGCAGGTATCGGTTCGCTCGCCGCAGCCGACGCGATAGGGATAGGTTTCGGCCAGTTGCGGCAGATGCGCCTCTATGGGACCGGCTTCCATGACCATCACCACCTCGGCATCGCTCCCTGCCAGGAAGTTGGCGATGGCTGGGCCGTTGGCGTCATTGCGATTATAGATATTAAAGCTCAGAAGCCGCACCTCCGTGCTGCCGGGGCGGGCACCGGCAAGGTCCCACTGGCCGCGCTGCTGCACGATTACGCTTGCCACATGAAGGCCGGCACCGCCTGCGACCAGAGCGAAAAGGGCGGCTCTGCCCGGCCGCCCCGCCAGCAGCAGAACAGCGCTCAAGACGAGCAGCCCAATCGCCAGATAGGGCCGAAGGTTGGACGACACCACGGTCAGCGGCGTTTCGGGAAGCACGAAGGCAACGCCGAGAAACACGGCCAGGACAAGGCAAACCAGGGTTGTTGCGCCTGCCAGTTCACTTCTCATGCGTGAGGCTCCCAATCGCCCAAGTTAAATAAAATGCCGTCGATTGCGAGAATGGGCTGTTGTTGCCCCCCTGCCAATCATGAAGCCTCACTCGAGAGGCAATCATGCACAGTTTCAAGCAAATCTTGGTGGCCACGGCCCTGTTGCCGCTGTTTCTGGTTGCCCCTGCAGAAGCGCGTTATCCGGTGGTCGATGCTGGAGAGGAAGCGCGGCTTTTCGAGGCGGCAGCAACCCGCACACCGGTGGCCTTTCGCGTTTTCTGCATCCAGAGCCCTGAGCAATGCGCATCAGGCGCCGCCGAGATTGCGCTTGATCCGGCGACATATGAAATGCTCGAACTGATCAACCTTCGGGTCAATGCGTCCATCCGCCCCCAGAACGAACCCGGCGATCTTTGGCAGGTCAATGTCGCTGTTGGCGATTGCGAGG
Source organism: uncultured Devosia sp. (assembly GCA_934553185.1). Taxonomy (GTDB): domain Bacteria; phylum Pseudomonadota; class Alphaproteobacteria; order Rhizobiales; family Devosiaceae; genus Devosia. The sequence continues at coordinate 5,750 of CAKTFF010000101.1, read as the reverse complement.
ATTTTGCGCTGACCAAGCGCGCCCAGTTGATCGAAGCCGGCTTTTCTCCCGGCGCCCTGCGCATCGCGGTGGGGCAGACCCGCAAGGGTGAGGGCCATGCCGTGCTGGTGGTGCGGACCGACAAGGGGGACTTCGTGCTCGATAATCGCTTCGATACCGTGCGATCGCCCTCGCTGGCCAGCATCAACTGGATCGCCATGTCCGGGGCCAATCCCCTCGAATGGACTGAAATCGAGGAACTCTAGTCGAGCGGCGCGGTCTCAAGATAGGCCCGCTGGCTGGCTAAACGGCTCTCGAAATAGAAGTCGTAGCTGTCGAGCCCACTGAACTGATAGAGGATCCAGGCGCCTTCGCGCGCCGTGACCGCCTCTCCCAGCGTTGCGCGCTTGTTGGTTCGCTCGCCCAGGCTTTGAAGGGCATTGGCAAGCGCATTCTGTGTTTTGGCCCAGACCGGCGGTGTTCGCCCATCGCTCTGCGCGCCTTCCAGCGCAAGCTTGAAGGCGTCCACCCCTGCCTCCATCACGGCAACATCGTTGGTGTGTTCGCCGATGGCCAGGAGGGTATTGGCTAGGCCGGTCTGAGCAGCGGCCCAGTCGAGCGGCGCCTTTTCCCGATCCAGCCGGGTCAGCACATCTTCGAAACCCACTCGAGCCTCATCGAGAAGCTCTCGATCATTGCGCGCCGCACCGGCAAAGCGGAGGGCGATGGCCAGATTTATGCGAACAACGTCCAGTTCGGCGGGCTTCGCCTCGTCTTCGAGCAGGCTGAGCGCCTGGCGGAAATGGCCGATAGCGGCAGTGGAGTCCCGCTCGGCGCGGTCAGCCTGCGACAATGCGCGGTAAGCAAGCCCCAGTTCGTTTTCGATCCGCCCTGCTTCTCTCGTATCGAGCCCGGCTGCAGGCGCCTGCGCCAGGCGCAGCGCTTCGATAGCCTGCCGCAATGTGCCTGCGTCGCCCGATGCCGTGCCCGCCTGGCGCAGGGCAAAGCCGCGCTCCATCTGCAGTCGCGCCAGCATCTGCGGCGCATCCAGCGGCGCCACGGTCTTGACCGCCTCAAGCAAAAGGGCCTGGGCGCGCTCCTGTGCCTCAGCATCGGGCACGAGGCGCAGCGCCCGGGCGATCTCGAGCTGAAAAGGCACGACCTCGCCCAGGTAATCCCGGCCAAGGGCCACAAGATCAATGGACAGTTTGTCGGCAGCCTGAAGGCTGGCTAAGTCCTGCCGCATGGCGCCCTCACGATAATAGGCTCGCAACCCTGAAAGCAGCAATTGGCCGCGCTCGGGCTCGCTGCCGGCCAGGTCAGCCGCCTCCACGAACAGCGCTCCCGCCCTGTTGTAGTCTAGAGCGATCTGGTCGAGCCCGCCTTGGCTGACCAGCAAAGCCTGACGCGTTGCATCCGGCAAGTTCGGCTGGAGCAGCCCGCGCAGGATGGCGGCCCTGGCCTGTTCGAACTCTCCGTCCCTGACCAGGACAGCGATGGAGGTGTCCACCCCGGCTGTCTGCTCCAGTCGGTCAACAACCATGCGCACGTCCTCGGCGAGTGCGCGCAGAAGAAAAGCGTCATCGAACTGCCCAAGGTCGGTACGCTGGCTCAGCAGCAACAATTGTTGCCCAAAGGGCTCTGGGCCAAGGTTGAACTCGGTTTGCAGTTGTTCGATCAGGTCCTTGTTCTGATCGAACCGGCCGGCGATCGCGGCCGGGACCACAAAGGGTTCGGGCGCGGCGACCGGAGTCTGAACCGGTTCGGCAACCGGCACCGGCGGCGCAATAAAGGCCCATAAGACGCTGCCGCGTTCTTCATCCTCGCTGCGCAGCCACCAGAATGTACCGGTCAGCACGATGCAAAGCAGGGATGAAAGCACAAGGAGCTGGCCATAGCGCCAGCGCCGCAGCAGGGTCAGCACGCCTGCCGTCAACAGGCACAGCAGGGCCGCAAGCGCCACGCCTTCGAGGAGAAAGGGCCGCTCGGGGAAGAGATCGGTTGCAGCCGCCGCCCCAATTGCAAGAACAATCAGGGCAGCGGCCAGAAGCAGACTGGTCGGGAACAATCTGCGGCGCGGCCGGGCGTCTCCAGCCCTGTCCACAGTTTGCGTCGCCAACCTGTTCACTCCGCCGCTGCCGGTTTTCTAGTTGGCCGTTGTTTAGCGCAATGTGACGGACCGGCCTAGGGGGCAGTGAAGGCACAATGGGGGGTGCTGAACTCGATGCGTGCCGCAACGGGTCCAACGGCAAAGCGAAGAAACAGGCCCACTTGCGAGGAAGCGCCGGTTGTGGTGTTGGCAAAAGGCATGCACCGAACCAGATTGTCTACCCGCCGCGTCATCGGGCCGGACCCGGCGGCATTGAACTGGCTGAAAATCTGAGCCTTGAAGCCGGCAAGACTCCAGCCCAGCACGCCGGTCGGGTCGCCCTCCCCGCCCAGCCCGGCAAGAAGCATCCGCGCAGCTAGGGCGAACTGATCGCCGACTGCGATAGGATGGCTGACGGTCTGGTAGATGCGCAGATCCTGCGTGCTGGTGGTGGCCGAGCCCGAAACATCCAGGCACCACGTGTTTCCGCTCCCCGAGGGAAGGAGGCTGCTGACCACCGTTGCGCCGGTATCGTTGTCAACGATCCAGCCTGTTGGCGCCTGCCCGCTCACCCCCGTTGCCAAGGTTCCCGTTGTGCCGGCGAGCGCTGGATTGTTCAGCAGCTGGGCGCCGCCAATGGCAGCGGCAACATCGCCTGTGCCCAGCATCGGGCTCAGCACAGCCGCAACCTTGGCCGCGATCCGGTAAGCGCCTTCGGTTCGGGGATGGAGACGATCAACAGATTGCACACTGTCAGAGGGGGAATAAACGTCGTCGACATTGACCACGGTCAAGCCCCGACCCGCCGCAAGGCCTTCGAGCCAGGCGTTGAAGTCCAGGCGATTGGCTTCGCGGCTTGCCACGCCCACATGGGACGTGTCGGTGCGCGGCGGGATGGCTATATAGACCACATGGACGCCCGCAGCGTTGTAGGTGTTGACGATCTGTGTCGCCAGTGCCTTGGAGGCTGGGAGGGAAGCCGTGGTCAGCGGATCGTTGGTGCCGCCGTCCATGATCACCAGCCGGCAGCCCGCGGCAATTACGCCTGACACATCATCCATGATGTCCTGCAGCTGGTCGCCACCGGTGCCAAACGTGCCCAGCGCAATGGCGGGGAGGAAGCGCAGCCGGCCATCCAGCATCAGGGCGATCCAACTATGGATGCTGCGCCCATCCGTTTGCGCCATGATGCTGTCGCCCTCCCCCGCCGCTGCGATGTTGAACGGCAGGAAGGATGGCATTGTCCCTGCCCCTGCAATGGGCCGCAGGCTGGCCATGCTGATTTCCATCTAGACCAGCCCGACGAGGTTGGCCGCCGTGGTTCCGGTTGCCAGCACCGCAACGGCCCTGACCGGCAGGATGGTGCCGGCCTGGCAGTTGGAGAACAGGGTCGTCGTGCCCTCGGTCAACTGAACGGCGATGTTGCCAGAAGCCCCCACATAGAGCCCCCGGATCCGCTCGGGCAAAGTGTTGGTGTCATGGGGCACAACGGCAAAGGCTGCCATCGCCGGGCCACTGCCGCCCATGCTGTGCCCTGAAAATCTGTCCAGCATCGCTTTCTCCTGGTTCAAAGACCCAGCATTGTGCGCATGACTGGCAGAGGCGGGGATAATCCCGACTGCTCGCCCCGCTCTGGTTAGCTAAACCTTTTCAACTGCAAACAAATTGAGCGCATTGTCGTGCCGCTTGCATAAGACCTTTCTCCTAGGGTGTTCCCAATCAATTGGGGACTTTCATGACCGACGCAGCATTTGCATTTCCAGGGGCAGAAGGCTTTGGCGCAAGCACTGTTGGTGGCCGCGGTGGCGCAATCATCACCGTAACCAATCTTGACGATTCCGGTGAGGGGAGCCTGCGTTGGGCACTGGAGCAGAATTCCGGTCCACGCACGGTGGTCTTTGCGGTCAATGGCACGATCGATCTCAAGTCGCAGATCCTGATCAAGGAACCCAATGTGACCATTGCCGGCCAGACGGCAGAAGGCGACGGCATCACCATCAGTGGCGCCCGCATACGCGTTAAGGCCGACGAAGTGATCATCCGCGAACTGACCTTCCGTCCAGGCGACGGCGCGGGTCAGGATCCGGGAGACCGCGACGGATTGATGATCGGCACCACCGACTTTCAGGTCAACAATGTCATGGTGGACCGCAACACCTTTACCTGGGCTACCGATGAAAACATCGACCTCCAGGGCAGCATTCGCGGCGTCAGCATTTCCAACAACATCATCGCCGAAGGGCTAAGCAAGTCCATCAATCCCGGTGGCGAGCACAGCAAGGGCATGCTGATCTCGAACTGGTCCGGCTCCGAGGGTGGCGCTGACTCCCAGATCTCGATCGTGCGGAACCTGTTCGCCAGCAATATGGATCGCAATCCCGAAGTGCGCGCGGGCCAGGACGTCGAGATCATCAACAACTACATCTATAATCCGGGCAAATCCGGTGACGTGATCGGCATTGGCGGCGGCAGCGGCGGCTCGCTGGTGACCACGGTCGCGGTGGTCGGCAACGTCATCGATTTCGGCCCCAGCACGACGGGCAAGCACCAGACGCCCATCGCGCTCGAAGCCATGGCGGCCGGCAGCGGGATTTTTATTTCGGGCAATGCCGTACGCGACAATGCCGGTAACCTGGTGCAGCCCGGGCAAGCCTCGTTGATCAGCAATCTGGGCGGCGGCCAATTCGCCGTCACCGATCCAAGCTTTAAAGGCAGCGGAGTGACGCTGCTGAACGCGGCAGATCTCCTCGCGTACATGCAAAACAATGTCGGCGCGTCAGCTACCGATCGTGACAGCATCGATGCGCGCATTCTCGACTATGTTGTCCATGGCGGCGGCAAGCTGGTCAATTCGGTGGCCGAAGCCGGCGGCTTCCTCAATCAGACCAGCGTCCGCTCTGCCGTTGACAGCGATCGCGACGGCATGGCGAACTGGTTTGAAGACCTTTTTGGCTTCAACAGCCGCGTCTTTGACGCCAATGGCGACAGCGACCGCGACGGCTACACCAATGTGGAAGAGTATCTTAACGGCCTCGTCACCGGCTTCGATACGCCCCTCAAGCTCCAGCTTCAGCGAACCGTGCTGAGCAACAAGCAGGCCGAGAGCGTCGTGCTCACAGCCGACGCCTTCTCGGCGCCACGAGCGATCTCTGGCTTTGATGCCGCCGGCGGCGACCGCCTCAACCTTTCGGAGCTGCTTACCGGCTATGATCCGGCGATCAGCAACATCGACGACTTCATTACCTATACCGAGCGCAATGGCACGGGCATCCTCACCGTGGACGTGGATGGCACCGGAAACGCTGCAGTGGCCCGCATCGTGGCAACGGTTGAGGGCGTCAAAGGCTTGACTGTGGAGCAACTGCTCGGCAGCGGCGTTCCTCGTGAAAGCGCGTCGCAGGGTTCTGCGGCTGTGCCAGCACCTGTGCCTATGCCTGTGCCGGCACCTGTGACTGTGCCAGCACCTATGCCTGTGCCCACTCCTGTGTCCGGGCCGCGCCAGTCGCTCACCGGCGCTGCCGGCAACGACAATCTGGTTGGCACAGCGGGCAATGACCGCATGAATGGCGGCAAGGGCGCAGACACCACCGCAGGCGGTATGGGGGATGACACCTACCTCGTCGACAATGTGGGCGACAAGGTGGTGGAAGCGGCCACTGCCGGGCTGGATAACGTCCAGTCC
>CAKTFF010000100.1 GCA_934553185.1 uncultured Devosia sp. | reverse complement strand
CTTCTAGCAACGGCAGGTGTGCCGCCGCTGCTCGGCTTCTGGCCAAAGCTCTTGTTGCTGCAGGCCGGGTTCGGAGAGGGTGACTGGGTGGGCGGGCTGCTGGCTACGGCGCTGCTGGTCAATGCCGTGCTGACGCTGATCGCCGGATCGCGCCTTTGGGCGCATATCTTCTGGCGCGATGCGCCTGCGCCCGCCGCGCAGCAGCGACAAGGCGGCGTGACCCTTGTGGCGACGTGCCTCATCGTAGGGCTCATTGTTGCCATCGGCTTGTGGCCCAATCCGCTTTTGGAAGCCATGAACCGGGGCGCTGCGGATATGCTTGAGTCATCGCGCTATAGCGCAGCCTTTGGCCTGGCGGGAGACAGTTGATGAACTTTCCACTCCTTGTGCTCTTGTTGGCGCTGCTTTGGACGGCGATCAGCGGAAGCTTTTCCGGCCTCAACCTACTGCTCGGCATCGCCATCGCATTGCTTGCCGTGTTCGTGTTGCGCGGCGTGCTTTCCCCGTCATCGGCGGTAAGCCGCACCCCGCGTATCCTATCGCTCGCTGTCCTGTTCGTTCGCGAACTGATTGTCAGCGCCCTGCGGGTGACGCGGATCGTACTGACGCCCAACCTCCGGTCGGTGCTGCGACCAGCGGTAGTCGCCTTCCCCCTCAGCGTGCGTTCCGACGCGGAGATCACCCTACTCGCCAACTTGATCACCCTGACGCCCGGAACGCTGAGCATCGATCTTAGCCCCGACCGAAACCATCTCTACGTGCATGTTCTCGATCTTGGCAATGCCGACACGCTGATCCAGGAGATTGCCAACGGCTTTGAAAGCAAGGTACGGCAGGTGTTTGCATGAGTGCCGCCGACGTTCTGTCCTGGGCTTCGCTGATCGCGCTGATCATGCTGGGCGCAGCGCTGCTGATCTCGGTTGTGCGCATCGTTGTTGGCCCGACGCTCGCCGATCGCGTGCTGGCGCTTGACCTTCTCACTGTTATCGCCATGGGCTTTGTTGCCGCTGTTGCGGTTCGCACCGGTCTGATGCTTTATCTCGACATTGCCATTGCGCTTGCCCTGTTGGGCTTTCTCGCAACCATCGCCTTGGCTCGTTACATCTTGTCCCGTCGCTTGCGCGAGGAAGGCGGCCATGGCTGATCTCGCGCTTTACCTGGGCGCCATTGCGCTGGTGCTGGGGGCCTTCTTTGCGCTGGTCGCGGCAATCGGCGTGCTCCGCCTGCCTGATCTTTTTACCCGCATGCATGCCGCTTCAAAGGCCGGTGCGGTCGGTGGCGGGCTGATCCTGCTGGCAGTCGCCCTCGTGTGTTTCGATGCCGGTGTCGCGGTGAGAGCAATACTGGGCATAGCATTTCTTCTGTTGACCACGCCTGTGGCTGCACATCTGCTTGCCCGAGTAAGTTACGCAGGTGAGGAAAATGTGCCTGTTGATATTGGCGAAAGGCAAACACAGTCCAACGGCAAAGTACCGCCTGCGACATAATTGCCATCAACAACTGCGTGTTTACTTGGGGCATTCGGGTTGCGGCTTTGGGTGAACAGCCCTAGAGATAAATCATGGCCATGACTGTTTTGATCTGGCCCAATAACAAAAAATGAAAGGTTTAATCATGAGCGACTCCGCTGGCGCTGCCGCCGGTCTTGAGCACGAATTGATCGAACTCAGCACCGAGATCGTCTCCGCCTATGTTAGCCACAATTCTGTAAGCGCCGCCGATCTGCCCAAGCTGATCGCCGATGTTCACGGAGCATTGCGTGCGCTGCAATCCAATGAAGTGCCTGTTGTAAGCGAAGAACTCAAGCCCGCCGTACCGGTCAAGAAATCTGTTGCAGCCGATTACATTGTCTGCCTCGAAGACGGCAAGAAGTTCAAATCGCTGAAGCGCCACCTGCGCACTCACTACAATCTCTCGCCTGAAGAATATCGCGAGAAGTGGGGCCTGCCGGCTGACTACCCCATGGTTGCCCCGAACTACTCGGCAACCCGCTCCAAGCTGGCCAAGGACAATGGCCTGGGCCGCAAGGCCGCCTGAGAGCCCCAACGCCCAGAAACGTCGCGTTCTTTCGGGAGCCCGGCGAACCAAGCTTAAACGGCCGCCTTTGGGGCGGCCGTTTGCTTTATGCACTGCACTTATCCCCGCTCCGCTTGCCCCGTTGCAGTATATAGGAATATATTCCTTGTACGTGACGAGGCCAGTCCATGTTTATACATTCCTCTCCCCTCACCAATCCATCGCCTCTGCGATCTTGCGATTCGGCCCAGCAGGCCTGTGACGATGTGATCGCCATAGTTGCGCGTCACCAGAATGTACCGATACGTCTGCTGACACACCGTTCTCGTAGCCGCTTGCCTGCGGCCCGCGCCCGTCAACTGGCCATGTATCTCTCCCATGTCGTGCTGGGACGAAGCCTGACCGAGATTGGAGAAGCGTTCGGGCGCGATAGGACAACAGTCTCATACGCCTGTGCCTTGATCGAAGACTTGCGCGATGATCCGCGTTTTGATGATGAAGTCACCGCACTCGAGCACAAAATCGAGGCTGGAATGGCAGCCCGCGAGACGGCCGATGCCTAGAGCGCTGGCTGACGATGCAGTGATCGCCCGCCTCGCCACAGCGCGTGAGGGGGAAGACGCATTTCTCGAGCCGCATCACCTTGCAGCCGCGCAGCGGCTTGAAACCATGGTGCGGCGAGCGCAACTCGCGCCCCGCTTGACCATGTCCTATGATCCGGCGGCGAGGGGTGGACGCCGGGGGGCGGGCAATGCTGTTGAAACGGCAAGCGACAGCGCAGCAGATGCACGCCAGAAGCTCAATGCGCTGGCAGGCAAACTGCCGCCCGATTGCTGGGGCGTGGTGTTCGATATCTGTGGCTTGGGCAAGGGGCTGCAAGTTGTGGAAACCGAGCGGCGCTGGCCGCGGCGCAGTGCCAAGCTCGTGTTGCGCATCGCGCTTGAACAGGTTGCGACCCTGTTCGGCCTCTCGCCTCACGCGCAAGGGAGGACAGCGTCGACAACACGTGTCTGGCTGGAAGAAAGGCTGCCGCTGATCGCCGATACCGAACCTTAACTACCCAGCCAATGCGCCCCGCAGTCCGGCGGCGGGGCGTGGTAGAAGGTTGATCATGCGCCAGAAATTTGTGACCATCCAATATCTCCGCGGCCTCGCGGCAACGCTTGTGCTTGCCTCTCATGCGCTGCTTTACCCGCTGGTGGAGCATAATCTGGCGTTCAGTCGGCTTGGCTGGCTTGGGGTAATCCTGTTTTTCGTGATCTCGGGCTTCATCATGGTCGCGGTGACGGGCACGGAGCGCTTCGATGCCGGTGACTTCCTGCGCCGCCGTTTCATCCGCATCGTGCCTATGTATTGGTCCGCGACCCTGTTTGCAGCGCTTCTGGCTCTGCTGGCCCCACAACTGTTCAAGACCACGGTTTATGACGGCGGCCAACTGGTGCTGTCGCTCCTGTTTATTCCTTTCCACAACCCGGTTAGCCATGGCATCCACCCGCTCTACAAGCTGGGCTGGACGCTGAACTACGAGATGTTCTTTTACGTCTGCTTTGCGCTGCTCGCCTTCTTGGGCGCGCAGTCGCGGGTTGTTTGGCTGACCTCCGCCTTCACGGCGTTGGCGCTGCTCGGCTGGCTGTTCAAGCCCGAACCGGCAGTAGCGCAGTTTTACACCAGCTTCATGCCGATGGCCTTCTGTGCTGGAGCCTGGCTAGGCCTTGCTACGGTGCAGGGGCGTATTCCAACACTGTCGCCAGCATTGCTCGGCTTTCTGGCCATGCTTGGCCTCGTGGGATTAGCCGAAGGGTTTTCAGTGGACCGAGCGGGCTTCCTTGAGGACGGACTGGCCTTTGTGGGCTTTGTTGTCTTCGCCTCGGTTCTGGTGCTGCTCGCTGTCCGGTTCGAGCCTTCGCTGCCGCGCATCCGCCTGCTCGAGCATATCGGCGATGCTTCCTACAGCATCTACCTCGTCCATATCTACGAGGTCGCCATTCTGGCCGGCATTGCCTTCAAGCTGCTCGACCCGACGAATCTGGTGGCGGATTGCTTTGTGGGTGCGGTGTCAATCATTGGCGGCACGGTGGCGGGCCTTCTGCTCTATCGTTTTGTGGAGCAGCCATTGCTCAAGGCAACCAACAGGCTGTTCGGGCGGCGCCCCCAACGCGCAGTGCCTGTGCCAGCGGAATAATCAGCTGAGCGCGCGACCTTCGCTGCGAATGCGATTGACCATGGCGACAAGGCCATTTGAACGCTGCATGCCCAGATGCTCGCTGAGGCCGAGCTTGCCGAACCAGGCAATGGCATCGGTCTCGGCGATCTCGCGCGCCGGGCGGCCCGAATACAGCGCGATCAGTACTGCAACCAGCCCCTTGGTGATGATAGCGTCGGACTGGCCCTTGAAGGATAGAAGCGGGGCGCCCGAAGAGCCATCAACGCTGGAAACCAGCCACACATTGGAAGCGCAGCCCTTGACCTTGTTTTCGGCCGTCTTGTCGGCCTCTGGCAGGGGGGGAAGAGCCTGTCCGAGTTCGATGACGTAGTTGAGCCGGTCTTCCCAATCATCCAGAAAGGCAAGATTGTCGGCAATGTCCTGAAAGGCCTGGGGTTCGCTCATGAACCCTATCTAATGAAGACGTGGCGCCTTTACCAGATCACCTGACGGCTGCGTGCCTGGAGGCGTGGTTTTCCTCCGCCTGCTGGGGCGTGTGAACGAGCCATGGCGATCGCCCTTTCGGGGCAGGGGGAAGGCGGGGCTGCGGTAGAGTTCGGCAAGTTCGTCGCGCTGGTAGCTGGCGGTGCCGATCCGCAGCAGGACGCCGTGAAGACTGACAGGCGCAGCCTCTTCAAATGCAAAACGGATGGCTTGGGCTGCGGAAGCAAAGGTCCTTGCGCCTTGCGCCTTGCGCGGCAGCGGTCTGGGGATCGCTGCCAAGAAAGAGCTCGGCGCGAGCATGGTAGTCGGGATGTATCATGAATTCTTTCGATGCCGGCAATGCCTGGCTGTAGTTGATCCGGCTGATGCCAGGACAAGCGCCTGGTTGGTGCCGAACAAGCTTTGATGTGTGGAAGAAAACCGTTGCGGCGCTAATAGGCTCAGCCGTGCGGCGCTAATCGGTGACGCAGAGATAGGCGCCCGAGCAGCCAAATGCAAGCTTTAGGGAAAAAGGCCGCAGGCACGAGCTGGGCGTGCCTGCGGCTCAAGGGAGAACCCGATTGTTGGGCTCTCCTATCCCGCCAGATCCGGCCTGGGCCGCGGCAAGGGCGCGAGGACGGTAGCCGGCAGGTCATGCATGGGATTGCCGGCTCGGGGGGATTGGGTGAACGCTGCGGCGGCAATGGCCTTGCCACTTTCGCAATAAAGCATTGGGCAGTCGATGACGCTGATCTGCTCGGCAATGACCTGGCTGCCGACGGCCATGGCCTGCGCCGAGATTGCCTGGGCGTCCGGCATCTGCGCATCCGGACGGATCACCAGATACGCGGCCGTGAGCCAGAAAACCGAGCGTGCAATGAGCATCATGGCGACACCTGAAAAGTGGCGGGAAGAAAGGCTTCCCGTATTTTCCACTCTCAGGGAGAGGCCGTTAAACCCAGCTGCAGCATTTCGATAAAATTTGAATCAAATACCATTTGTTGGCTGCTTCTGGCGCAACGGCTTGTTTACGCTAACCGGACAAAGCGGCCTTTGTGGCGTCGGGAAGGGCTCCTGACTGCGCGGATTTAAGAACGCCTTCAGGTGTTGGGAGGCAGGGTGGGGATAACGAGACCTGAAATTATTCGGGCCATTTGGATGCGTGGCATCCAGCCCAGCCGGCGTCGTTTGAGTGAGTATTGCGTATGCGTAGCCTGTTTTCTCCGAGCGCAAGCAAAGAGATGCCCCTTGCCGTTTCCGGCAGCGGGCACCGGCCCGAAGTGTTGCGCCGCAAGACCTTGGCAAGCAATGCTCGTTTGCTGATTGTTATCGCTGCCGTGCTGATGCCGTTCGCGGTTTATTGCCTCGTTCTCGGAACTGCGTTTCCGTTTATTCTTGCGGTCTTGGGACTTGCCGCAGGCATGATGACGCTCTCGCTGCACCAGCGGCGCATGTTTGACGAAGCCGCTGCCGGGCAGGCCTATACCTTGCTGGGCCTTGGCTTGCTGCTGACCCTTGCCGATGGACGGCTGGCCGATGCCGGGCTTGCGGTGGCAGCCATGGCGCCGATCATGGCCTCGTTGCTGGGTGGTCGCGCGCTGCGCCTTCAGAGCTGGGCCATGTTTGCTGGCGTCTTGGCGCTTGCTGGGCTGAGCGCATCCTTCCCTCTGTCTCCCATTCCTGTCCCATTGGGCATTCTGACGCTAACCGGCTTCATGGCCTTTGTCGCGGCCATGGTGCTGGTTGGGCATTCGTCCAACCGGATGAACGCGGCCTACGAGGTCTATGACAAGGCGCAGATGACTGCCTATCGGCACCTGATCGAGCATGTGCAGGATGGCGTAATTCGCTTTTCAAGCGATGGCGAGATCCTCTTGGCCTCCCGTTCGTCCGAGCAATTGTTTGGCTGCAAGCGCTTCCAGCTCACAGGTAGTGGGCTTGGCGCACGGCTGCATGTGCTGGACCGCCCGGCCTACCTCACCGCCTTTGCCGACGCCAACCATGGCGGCAAGACGCGCACCATTGAAGTGCGGATGCGCCAGGACGATGCGCATTCGGGCACCAGCGTGCCACGCTTCATCTGGGTCGAAGTGAGCTTCTCGCCCGTGCTCGACACCGAAACGTTAGATCAGCGGCACGAGGTCGTCGCGTTGTTCCGCGACATCACCCGCCGCAAGGACGACGAGATGGCCATGGCCGAAGCACGGCGCGCTGCCGAAGATGCGTCGGCGGCAAAGTCGCGTTTCCTTGCCACGATCGGGCATGAACTGCGCACGCCACTTAATGCGGTCGTTGGCTTTTCCGAAATGATGACCAGTGGCATCGGTGGGGAATTGGGCGATACCCATCGCGAATATGCCGGCCTGATCCACCAAAGCGGTAAGCATCTGCTCGAAGTGGTGCGCATGCTGCTCGATATGAGCAAGCTTGAGGCCGGCAAATTCGAGCTGCAAAGCGAACCGTTCAATGTCGGTGAGATCGTCGAACCTTGCCTCAACATGGTGGAAGCCATGGCGGCCAAGGCTGATGTGCGGGTCGTGGTCGACATCGCGCCTAACCTGCCCATGCTGGTGGCCGACGAACGGGCCTGCCGCCAGATCCTGCTCAATCTTCTATCCAACGCCATAAAGTTCAGCCATCCCGGTGGCGAGGTGACGGTCAGCCTCAAGCGGC
>CAKTFF010000099.1 GCA_934553185.1 uncultured Devosia sp. | reverse complement strand
GTTCTGGGCTGTCACGTGATCCCTGCTCGTGCTCTCTCCACCGACATCGTCGGCATGGTTGAAGCCGATGGCGGCGAGCACATGGTCGAAACCGTTGGTGGCTGCGAGCTGACGCTCAAGGCTGAAAACGGCACCGTCACCGTGACCGACGAAAACGGCACCGTCGCCAACGTGACCATTGCCGACGTGATCCAGAGCAATGGCGTGATCCACGTGATCGACGCCGTCCTGACCCCCGCAATGTAATCTGCCGATCGAGGGGCCGCTGAGGCGGCCTCTCACCATTTCTTGTTGTGCCACCTTCCTCCTCAGGTTGTAGATTGGCGCGCAAGCTCAGCCCCGCGCTGCCGCCCGCATCCCTCCTGCGGTAGCGGGCGCGGGGCACTCATTTTCAAAGGACACATCATGTCGGTTGTTGATCGTCGTCAGGTTCTTCTCGGTGGCATTTCGCTCGCGGCTCTTGCCGGTCTTGGAGCGCTATGGCCGCAGGGTGTTGTTGAAGCGGCGGAAGGCGATTTCCCGTTCAAGCTCAGCGATGCCGAGTGGAAGAGCAAGCTCGATCCAGCTGCCTACCAGGTGCTGCGCCACGAAGGCACCGAGCCGCCCTACACCTCGCCGCTCAATGATGAGCATGGCGCTGGCACCTTCGTGTGTGCCGGCTGCGCGCAGCCGCTTTTTGCGTCAGACACCAAATTCGACAGCGGCACGGGCTGGCCGAGCTTTTATACCTTTATCGCGGGTGGGATCGGCACATCGGTGGACGATTCACTGTTCATGCAGCGCACCGAAGTGCACTGCTCCAACTGCGGCGGTCATCAGGGTCACGTTTTCGAGGACGGCCCGGCGCCGACGGGCCTGCGCTATTGCATCAATGGCGTTGCGCTGCGTTTCGAGCCCAAGTCCGCGTGATCTGCGACAGCGGCAGGGAACGTCGCGCGCGTTGAGCGGTTAACGCCTCCCTAAACAAGGAGCCAGACCATGAGCAAACCGCAATCGACCGATAAAGAGCAGCTCGATAACATGGATACCGGCGGCCATCTCGGCGGCACCACCTTTGGCCAGACCGCCGGCGAAGCCAAGACCAAGGACACCAAGACCGGCGGCGACAAGGCCCGACCTAACGACGGCAAGAACTAACGCCGCTCTCTCCCGCGCCGCAGCCTTTGCGAGGGCGCGGCGCGTTGCTATACGGGGTGGATGAAACTCACCATCATCCAGACCGGCGATGTGCCCGCTTCCTTGCGCGGGCGCTTTGGCCCTTATCCGCGCATGTTCGAGACCATGTTCGAGCAAACCGGCCTGGGCTTCACCTTCGACATGGTTGCCGCCTCTGATGGCGAACCCCTGCCTGATCCGGCAAGCCTTGAGGCCATCGTCATCACCGGCTCGCCGGCCGGGGTTTATGATCCGCTCCCCTGGATGGACCCGCTGCGCGCTTTTATCCGCCGCGCCTATGCGGAGAAGACGCCGATGCTGGGCATATGCTTTGGCCACCAGATCATGGCCGATGCGCTGGGCGGCCATGTGCGCAAGTCCGAAAAGGGCTGGGGCTTGGGGCGCCACAGCTATCGCGTGGCGCAGCCGCCCTCCTTCATGCAGGACGCTGGAGCGGAACTGGCCGTCGCCTGCTCGCACCAGGATCAGGTGATTACCGCGCCAGCCGAGGCCGACATCATCCTGGCGTCGGACTTTACCCCCAATGCCGGGCTCTCCTATCGCAATGGCGCGGCCCTGAGCTTCCAGCCGCATCCAGAATTTGTGGATGACTACACGGTGGCTTTGGCCGAGTTGCGGCGCGGAGCGGCGCCCGATGCGCTGGTGGAAACTGCGATTTCTTCGGTGTCGACCCCTTCCAGCAGTGCCGAACTTGCCCGATATATAGGACAGTTCTTCAAGGGGCGCTGAAATGGCCGCCACAGCAAAAGCAAAGCGCAAGAGTGCCGAACCTGTTGCCGATGTATCGGTGGTCGATAGCTATCTCGATGCGCTCGAGCACAAGCATAAGGGTGAGATCGTGGCGCTGCGCGCGCTGATCCACGATGCCGTGCCTGGCCTTTCCGAACGCATCAAGTGGAACGCCCCAAGCTTCGGCCCGGGCAGTGATGACCGTATCACCATGCGCCTTCATCCCGGCGACCGGCTACAGCTGATCCTCCATCGCGGCGCCAAGGCGGGGGCGGACGATCTGTTTCGGTTTGAGGACCCCGACAAGCTGATCGCCTGGGCTGCGCCCGATCGGGGCGTCGTGTCCTTTGCTGATGCTGCGGACCTCCAAGCCAAGGCCGAGCCGCTGAAGCTTATCCTCCGTCGTTGGGTCGCCTGCACGACGCGCTAAGGCTCAGCTTTCGAGCAGCATCGCGATCTCTGTGCGCAGTTCGCGCAGGCCGATATCCTTGGCCGATGAGGTCAGGATCACATGGGGATGGGCGGCGGCGCGCTTGGCGATCGCCGCTTGCGTCGCGGCGACGACCTTGTCCAGCTCTTCCTTGCCCGGCTTGTCGGCCTTGGTCAGCACGACCTGGTAGCTGACCGCGGACTTGTCGAGTTCGGTCATCACCGTCAGGTCGTTGTCCTTGGGACCATGGCGGCCATCCACCAGCACATAAACCCGGCGCAGCGTGGCGCGGCCGGTGAGATATTGGTGGATCAGCTTGGTCCATTGCCGCACCTTATCTTCGGGCGCCTTGGCATAGCCATAGCCGGGCATGTCGACGATGCGCAGGTTCTCGCTTTGCGATTCAAAGATGTTGAGCTCCTGCGTCCGGCCGGGCGTGTTGGAGGTGCGGGCGAGACCCGACGTGCCGCACAGGGCGTTGATCAGGCTCGACTTGCCCACATTGGAGCGCCCGGCAAAGGCGATCTCGACCTTGTCCATCGGTGGCAGGTCGGCAATGCGCACGCAGCCTTTGATGAACAGGAACGGGCGGGCAAACAGCAGACGGCCGCGTTCGATCATATCGGGTGCGTAGTCGATGCTGGTCATGGTTCTCTCCGCTCCAAACAACAGGCCCGCCGGGCTTTAAGTCCGGCGGGCCTTAACATGGTTTGATCAACAGTGGCGATCAGGACTTGGTGGGTTCAACCGTCTTGGGCTTGCGCCGGAAGCTGTCGACGATGTTGCCAAGCAGGTTCACCTCGGCGCCGTGACGCTTCATGATGAACCACTGCTGGGTCACCGATAGGGTGTTGTTCCAGGCCCAGTAGATCACGAGGCCTGCGGGGAACGTGCCCAGCATGAAGGTGAAGATCACCGGCATCCAGTTAAAGATCGCCGCCTGGGTGGGATCGGGTGGCGGCGGGTTAAGCTTCATCTGCACCCACATGGTGATGCCCATGATCACCGGCCAGACGCCGAGATGCAGGAAACTGCCGATGAAGGGTAGGGAAGTCGGCTCCCAGGGGATCAAACCAAAGAGGGTGAAGATATTGGTTGGGTCGGGCGCCGCCAGATCCTGGATCCAGCCAAAGAAGGGCGCATGGCGCATGTCGAGGCTGATGAAGATCACGGTGTAAAGGGCGAAAAACACCGGGATCTGGATCAGCACCGGCCAGCAGCCGCTGAGCGGATTGATCTTTTCCTTGCGGTAAAGTTCCATCATCGCCTGCTGCTGGGCCGGCCGATCGTCCTTGAGGCGCTCCTGGATCGCCTTCATCTCTGGCTGCACCCGACGCATGGCGGCCATGGACGCATAGGACCGGCTGGCCAGCGGGAAGAACAAGCCCTTGACGATCACGGTCACGGCGAGAACGGCGAGGCCGAAATTGCCGATGATGCTGTTGAGGAAAGTCAGCAGGTAATACATCGGCTTGGTGATGAAGCTCAGCCAGCCCCAGTCTATCAAGAGCTCCAGCCGGTCAAAGCCATACTGGTTCTGATAGCCCGAGATGACGGCTTCTTCCTTGGCGCCGGCGAACAGGAAGCTTTCGCGCGTGGCCGTGGCGCCGGCAGCGACGACGACGGGCGTCGTTTCCACATAGCTGGTCTGGTAGTCGTCATAGCCGCCAGCATTGGCGTAGTTGAAGCGTGCATTGATCGGCGTGCCGGCCGGGGGCAAAGCTGCCGTCGCCCAATACTTGTCGGAAAAGCCCAGCCAGCCGGTGGTGTTCTCGTAATCGGCGCGCAGGTCGTTCTGGAGGTCCGTGTACTTCTTGGAGATCAGGTTGTTGCCGCCAAGAACGCCGTGCGGGCCTTCATGCTGGATAAAGAAATTGGCGACCTTGGGCGTATTGTGGCGCGTGATGCGGGCATAGGGATAAAGGGCAACATCGCCGCCGGTCTGGTTTTCGATGCTCTGGCTGACGGTGAACAGGTAATGCTCGTCCACCGAAATGGCGCGGCGGAAGATCAGGCCTGCGCCATTGTCCCAGGCGAGGGTAACCGGCGTCGTGGCAGTCAGCGTGGTGTTTGCGCCCTCGACGGTCCACACGGTTTCTGCCGTTGGCGTGGCGATGGTGTTGCCGGAAACGGGCAGCCAGCCTTCTTCGGCGAAATAAGCATTGGGCAGGCCTGCCGGGGTCAGCAGGGTGATGATGGGCGAATTGTCTTCAACCGTTTCGCGATATTGCTTGAGACGGAGATCGTCGAGCAGGGCGCCCCGCAGGTTGATCGACCCTTGGAGATCTTCGGTGTCGATGGCGATACGTTCGCTCGCGGCAAGCGCTTCTTCGCGATTGGCATAAGTGGCGGTGCCGGTGGGCGCGGCAGGTGCCGCAGCCTCGCCGGGTGTTGCCGGTGTCGCGAGCCCGGGATTGGCGGCGGCCTGCTGCTCGGCCGCGATCTGGGCCTGCTGCTGCGCGCGTTCCATCTGCGGGCCTGCAACAAAGAACTGCCAGCCAAACAGCACGATCATGCTGAGCACGACGGCCAGGATGATGTTGCGATTGTTTTCCATTATTTCGGTTTCCGTGGGCCGCGGCGGCCGGAAGATTGGCGTTCTTCGCCTGATCGGGGCGCATGGACTTTCACCAGGAGGGCGCTCAGGTCGGCAACAAGTTTGGGGAAGGGTTCGCTGAGTGCTTCCCGTCGTCCCACCAGCACATAATCGTGGAACGGCGTGAAGTCACCCGCGCATGCTGTCACAGCAGCGCGAAGGCGGCGCTTGATGCGGTTGCGCTCGGGAGAATTGCCGGTTTTCTTGGTGACGGTGAAGCCGACCCCCGGCAGAGCTGTTTCGGCAGCGATCGCCTGCAGCCCAAACGCAGAGCGCCCGGCGCGATTGCCCCGGGCAGCTCTTTGAAACTGCGATCGCCGGACGAGCCGGCGCAGCTGTTCGGGCTTCTGCTCGATGGCCGACATGCGGCCAGAGCCGATTAGGCCGAGAGCTTCTTGCGGCCGTCGCGGCGGCGACGGTTGAGGATTGCGCGGCCGTCCTTGGTGGCCATGCGGGCACGGAAACCGTGACGGCGGGCACGCACGAGCTTGGAGGGCTGGTATGTACGCTTCATGGGGTCAAACCGCGCCGGGCACGGTTCCTCTGGTTGGCTCTGTGGGAGCTTCAATTTCGGACACACATCAAGCGCCAGGCGCCCTTGTGCGGATTTGAGGGGTCTATAGGGAAAACAGCAGGCTAAGTCAACGCAGGCCACCACACTTGCCAGCTCTTCTTGCCCCGTTGTTTTCGCCGTTCACTCGTCTCATAAGTTTTGCCCGACCAACCCCCCTGCGTTTGGCTTCTTATGGCAGACACAATCAGACCCGACCTCTGCATCCTGGGCGGCACAGCTCTGGGCATCGACCTGGCGATCGCTGCACGCGGGCGCGGGCTCGATGTCGTGCTGGTCAAACTCCCCTCCGACGCAGGGGGAGACGCGCCGGGAGAGCGTTTGCGCCGTGCAGCGGTCCGCGCCAGTGCGGGGCGCGCGCAGGCTATACGGACTGCCAGCCGCGTGGGGCTGGAAAACGGCGAGCCTAAAGTCAGCTTTCGCCTTGTTG
Organism: uncultured Devosia sp.; assembly: GCA_934553185.1. Classification (GTDB taxonomy): domain Bacteria; phylum Pseudomonadota; class Alphaproteobacteria; order Rhizobiales; family Devosiaceae; genus Devosia. The sequence continues at coordinate 1,389 of CAKTFF010000099.1, read as the reverse complement.
CCGAGCATGCCCAAGCCATGGCCAACGGGGTGGCGCATCATTCCGCCCCGCATCGGCTGGTCGCGCTTGGCATAACCGTACTGGATGGTGCGGCGCGCTTTACCGATCCGCAAACCTTACATAGTGGCGACACGGTGATCCGCGCCCGCCAGTTTGCCCTGGCGACGGGCAGCCGCCCCGTCGTGCCTGCGCTGCCCGGCCTCGACCAGGTCGCCTATTTCACCCCCGACACGATCGGCGACAATCTGCGCAAGCTCAGCCATCTCGTTGTAGTGGGCGGCAGCGCCGGAGCGCTGGACCTGGCGCAGAGTTATCGCCGGCTGGGCTCAGCGGTGACCCTTGTGCCCCAGGGCGAGTTGTTAGGGGGCTTTGACCCAGAACTGGTGGCGTTGCTGCTGCGTGGCTTACGTGAAGAAGGCGTCGTCGTGCTCGAAGGGGCAAAGGTTGCCGCCATCGTGCCGCGCAGCCAGGGCACCGGGGTGACGCTGGAGGGACCTGAAGGCCTTGGCAGTCTCGATGTTTCACATATTCTGGTGGCAATGGGCGGCAAGGCTGTTCTTCCATCCGATCTGCTGGAGCAGGCGCGGCTACGGCGCGACGCAGACGATGCTGATGCCCTTGCGGTCAGCGCCAATGGGCAGACCTCCTCGCGACGGATCACTGCGCTTGGCGGCGCTGCGGGGGAGGATCAAGGCCAGGTCGCCACCCTGCAGGGAAGGCTGCTGATCGAGCGCCTGCTTGGCCGGGGGAATGGGCGGCTCCACCCAGGCCTCGTGCCGCGTGTGCTGATGACCGATCCGCCGCTGGCACAGGCGGGGACCCTTGCGCCACTGCCGTCGGCCAAAGGCGCTAGGGTGTTCCGCAGCAATGCAAGCGAAAACCACGCGGCACGCGCCCTGGGGCAGGCGAGTGGCGAAGCAAAGGTCGTGGTGGACGCCGATGGCACTCTGATGGGCGCCGGGGTGGTGGGGCCGGGGGCAGGGGAGATCGTCGCCATGATCACCCTTGCCATGCAGCGTGGCCTCAAGCTGGGCGACCTGGCAACGCTTGCTGTGCCCGAACCATCCACCGCCGCTCTGCTGGCCGACCTCGCCGACCAATATTTGGCCAACAACAAGCCCACCCGGCGAATTGGTTTCTTGCCAAAGCTTGGGCGTTAGGCGCGCATGGGGGCTTTCGCGGCCAATGGCTTGCCCTATATTGTCCGGCAATGACAACGGAACGCAGAGTCCTGCCCAGCCGGTTTTCCGGCCTCTCGATCAAGCTCATCGCCACCATCATCGCGGTGATACTTCTTGTTGAAGTGGTGGTTTATCTCCCCTCCATCGCCGCGTTCCGGCAGAACTGGCTTGAGGATCGCCTGCGCGTCGGCATGGTTGCCGCCCGCGT
>CAKTFF010000098.1 GCA_934553185.1 uncultured Devosia sp. | reverse complement strand
CCCAGCTGATGGCTGAGCAGCGGAATGCCGATCAGCGCGCCCAGGGGCTGGCTGAAGATCGGCCCGATATTGTTTTTAAGCAGAACCTGGGGAAGATCCAACCACAGCGCCGCACCGGCAAAGATCGCCAGCGACAGCATGGTGATGGCGATATGCACAAAGTAGAGCTGGCGGGCACGCGCCCAGACGCGCGCCGTGGCCGACCAGAGATTGCCCGAGCGGAAGCCATTGCTATAGGCGAGGCCCGCAGCCAGGCCCGACATGAACACAAAGCCTTCGGCGGCGTCCGAAAAGCCCCAATTGCGGCTGGTGAAATTCTCGTACACCGTGCCGGGCACGTGGTTGATGAAGATCATCACCAAAGCAAGCCCCCGAAACATGTCGAGGCGCGGATCGCGTTCGCCCAGTGCCAGCGGCGCCGCAACCGACCGTGCAGCGGGCGACCAGATGGCGCGGAGCAGATTGGGGCCAAGCAGTCCGGCCGAGCGCAAGGCGCCGCCGTCAGGCAAGGACATGGTTGGCCGTCCTGATCACCATGGGGCCGATAGGCACATCGTTTGTAAGTTCACCCGAAAGCCAGGCCTTCATGATGGCCCGCTGGCTTTCGATCACCGGAGATGGCGCAATCTCTGAGTCCGTGCGGAACACCAGCGGCTGTTCGCGGCGCGCCGGGCGTGAGGTCCATGAGATCAAGAGGGGCGCAAGAATCGCCGGCATCATGGCCGGTGCGGCCCAGATCGCAGCCTGTGGTGCCCACACGGTCAAGCTGCCCATGGCAAGAAGCGCCAGCGCCGTAATCCACCAGCTGGCCCGAAAGGCGTCGGCGATGCCGATCCAGTTCTGTCCGCGCTTGGTGGCCGGCCAGCCGCCATCGAGGCCCAAAAGAACCTGCGCGACGGCACGGCTTTGAAGGAGCAGCATGGTGGGCGCCAGAATGGTGGACAAAACGATCTCGCCCAGCACCGACCCAAACACCAGCGGCGTGCCGCCAAAAGCGCGATTGCGGCGATCAAGCATCCCGCGCAGGAGGATCAGCAGCTTGGGCAAGACCAGGATCGCCGCGACAGCGGCCGTCAGGGTCCAGGCGCCGCCGGGTGGCTTGGCCATGCCATGGATCACCAGAGGCTGCTCGGGCAGCACGGCCGCAGCGATGCTGATCACCAGCAAGGCAAGCCACAGCGGGGAGGCAAGATAGGCCATGATGCCCTGAATAAACGTAAAACGGCTCCAGAGCTTGAGCCCCGGAGCGGTGATCAGCCGACCATGCTGGAGATTGCCCTGACACCATCGCCGGTCGCGTTTGGCATATTCGATGAGGTTTTCCGGGCCCTCTTCATAGGAGCCTTCAAGCGCCGGGTCGACGGCGACCTTCCAGCCGGCGCGCGACAGCAGCGCGGCCTCGACATAGTCGTGGCTGAGGATATGTCCGCCAAAAGGCGGCTTGCCGCTGAGCTCGGGCAGGCCGCAGCTGGCGGCAAAGGCCCGCACCCGCACAATGGCATTGTGCCCCCAATAGGGTCCTTCGCGCCCCTGCATCAGCGAAGCGCCGCGGGCAAAGGTGGGCGACAGGTAAGCGGCGGAAAACTGGATGGAGCGCCCGAACAGGGTGCGCGCATTGATGATATGCGGCACGGTCTGGAGCAGACCCATGGAGGGGTCCGCATCCATGCGGCGCGCCATTTCGGTGATGGTGGCGCCTTCCATCAGGCTGTCGGCATCAAGGATCAGCGCGTAATCATAGGCGCCGCCGGAGCGGGCAATGAAATCTTCGATATTGCCGGCCTTGCGCCCGGTATTGCGCTCGCGCCGGCGATAAAAGATCCGGCCGATGCTGGCCGGTTCACCAAGCAGCCGCTCGAACCATACCGCTTCCTGCGCCGCGCATTCCATGGCCTGGGTGTCGGACAGGATCGCGAAGTGGAACTGCTCGGCCGCGCCCAGATCCACAAGGCTGCGGTTCATGGCGGCAACGCGCGAAAAGGTCGCCACCGGGTCTTCGTTGTAGATGGGCACAAGGATCACGGTCTTGCCCGTGGGCAGCGCGGTGCTGTGGGTGCAGCGGCGCGCTGGCGTAAAGACGCCCAAAACAGCGGCTGCACTGCCCCAGACGAGCCAGAAACCACTGATGGCGACCAGGGCACAGCGGATGATATCGAGCGCTGTCAGCCCGCCCTCGCCGGTGAAGCGCAAAAACAGATAGGAGCCAAAGACGCTGAGGCCCGCCGCAAGCAGCAGGGTGAAACACCGAAAAAAGATCGCGCGTATCATCAGCTCTTGTAACGTTTATGGGCGTCCGGCGAAAGCCGACCAAGTGTCACGCAAAGCCCGAAACAACGAGCGCCGCGCTTCGAGCTGCTGCTTGGGCATGTGGAGCGGCGCATCCGGCAAGGCATTGCCCATGGGGAAATCTGCAGAATACTTCATGCTACCGGTCTCCACTGGTATAGCCAGGTTTCTGTGAGCTTTCGTCCCAGCCCGATCAGGTAAGCCTTGAGCTCGAGCGGGGAAGCGCCGTCGGTTTCGACATCGAGAACCAGGCGCCACACGCCATTGGCATCGACGCGCGACAAAACGGAATTGCGCAACAGGCCGCCACCCACCGTTGCCAAAACGTCCATCGGGGTCCCCACGGGCAAAGCGTCGAGTTCACCGCCCTTGAAGTCGACAACGAACTTGCGCAGGCTTGCCGCATTGGCGACGCCCGACACACCACCGAGCCCGGCACGGGTTTCGGCGACATAGGCCATGTTCGGATTGTTTTCTGGGTCGAGATTGCCCCAGATCAGCCGGTAATCGTATTCGCGCGCCTCGCCAGCCAGCGCCGGTTCGGCCGGGATCCAGAAAGCGACGATGTTGTCATCTGCTTCAAGGGTCGCCGGAATCTCGATCAGGCGCACCATGCCCTGGCCCCATTGGCCAGCCGGCTCCACCCGCAGGGATGGGCGGCGCTCGTAATGGGCACCGGCATCCTGATACGTCTCGAAATCGCGGCCGCGCTGGTACAGCCCGAAGGCGCGCGGGTTGTTTTCCCAGAAATAGCTATTGCCCAGCGTCGTGCCGTTGTTGAGCGCGCGCCACAGGATTTCGCCGCTTTCGCGCTCCACCAGCAAGCCATTGCTGTCATGGACCTGCGGGCGATAATCATCGAAGCCGCCGCGATTGGCTTCGGCATAGAGAAACATGGAGGTCAGCGGAGCGACGCCGAGTTCCTTGACATCGGCGCGGAAGAACAGCCGCGCCGTCACGTCCATGGTGGTTTCCTGCCGGTCCGGCCCGGCGGGCGTGATGATGAACCGATAGGCGCCGGTCAGGCTCTGGCTTTCGAGCGCGGCATAAATGGTCAGCGGGCCGCCAGGCGCGGGCTTTTCGAGATAGTATTCGGAAAAGCGCGGAAATTCCTCGGGCAGGTCCAGCCAGGAATTGAGCACGAGGCCGCGCGCGCTGATGCCGTAAAGGTTGTCGCGGCCCAGCGAGCGGAAATAGCTGGCCCCCAGAAACGACACCAGTTCGTCATAGCCATCGGGATTGTTGATCGGCGCGTTGACACGAAAGCCGGCAACGCCCGGAAACTCCATGGCCGCCGCAGCCGCGCCGACGTCTTCGTTGTGATACTCGAAGTCGCCCGCGGCAAAGCCGACCGGATGCGCCTCGCCTTCCTCGAGCTCGAACACCTTGACCGGCTCGGCATAAAGCCAGCCGAGGTGAAAGGCCTGCAGCCGATAGCCGAGATCGGCGTCCATCCACTTGCTGGCCTCGTTGCGATACTGGATCAGCCGGTAGCTGTCGTAATCGAGATCGGCAAAGGCTTCCGGCAGAGCAACGGTGGCCGGCGCGAAGGGCGCCGCCGCCAGCATTTTCATGCGGTTGCTGAAGGAGTCGAAGTCAAAGGCAAACGCCTCCCCTTCGGTCTGCGCGAGGGTGGGTACCGTGAGCGACGTCGAGGTCATCAACAGAATCACGCCGCCAAGCCCTTGCAGGACCTGTCGGCGGCGAAAGGAGAGGCTGGACTGACGCTTCAACTGGTTACTCGTACAAAATAGCGTAGCCATGTTCTTCGGCAATCTGCGAACGTGGGCTAGGGTGAAAAGTTGTTGCATGCGTTCCATGCGTGCAAAGCATGGTTGACTAGACAACCGATCAAGGCTTGATCGATTAGCTATCACCCCTGCGCTGCGCCTGGAGAAACCACTTGCAGACCCCGGAACGGCCCGTCGACCATCCCAGCAGCCCAAGCGGCCTGTGGCTCTTGCTTATCCCCATGTTGTTTGCGGTTTTGGGCGAGTTTATCCGCTATTTTGCCTATGCGCAAACGGTGGACAATGCCGCGCTCGGCTCCTTTGCACAGGCTATGTGCCGCTGGGATTGTGTTTGGTATGTGCGGCTTGCCACAGAGGGTTACGACCCCTTCCCGGTGCCCAGCATGAGCACGGCCGCCAATTGGGCGTTTTTTCCGCTTTATCCCATGTTAATCGGGGCGCTCCAAAGGCTGTCCGGCCTCCATATGATGACCGTGGCGACACCCGTCTCGGTGCTGCTGGCTATCCTTGCCGCGCGCTTTTCCTGGCCGCTGCTGGGCAAGGACCGCCGCGCTTATGTGCTGTTCAGCGCCTTTGTGCTGGCCGGGCCGTTTTCGATGTATTTCACGACTTTTTACACCGAAGTTCTGTTCCTCCTCCTCACCGTCTGCGTCTTCGCGTCCCTGCGCAAACAGCGATACCTCCTGGCAGGCATTTTCGCCGCCCTGCTGTCGGGCACGCGGATCGTGGGCGTGTTCATCGTCCTCGCTATCGTCCTCCAGGCCTTTCTCGATCATCGCCAGCGTGGCGGCACGCCCCTTGGCTTTGTACCCGCCGTCCTCCGCCGGCCCGACCTCCTTCTTGCCATCTTCATCGCGCCGCTGGGGCTGTTCGCCTATATGGCCTTTCTCCACTTCCACATCGGCGATGCCCTGGCCTTCCGCCATGTGCAGCGCGCCTGGGGCAGGGCGACGGGCAATCCGCTGGGCTATCTTTGGACGGCGCTCACCACTTTTCCCGTCGGCACCTGGATGCCGCGCGTTTCCCAGCAGCTCGCCGCGTCCTGGATCGTGGGCATGGCCATGATCGTCGTTCTCGCCATTCGCCGGCACTATCCGGCGGCCCTGTTCTGCTTTGTTTGCCTCATGCTGCCGCTGTTTGCCGGCATGGCCTCCATGCTCCGCTTCGTTGTCGGCCTCGCGCCCATCACCCAGACGGCTTCAACGCTGCTGGCGCGCTGGTGGCCGCTGTTCTGGCTGGCGCTCGCCGTGATCCTTGTGGGCAATTATTACGGCACCGTGGGCTGGCTTACCGGAGTGTTGACCCTTGTCTGACCGCACCATGGCACGTCCGCTGGCCCTCCTCGCCTACGCCCTCGTTGCCCTCCTCATTGCCTTTGAACTCTGGGCGGCATGGCTGATGCTTCACCCGGATGTGCCGGAAGACTACCGCGCCTATTATGTCGACCAGACCACCACCTGCCTCAACCAGCCGGTGTCGGGCGAGTACGTGCTGGGCACCCCGGTCTCGTTCCGCCCCGATGGCATCGACCAGGCACGCCCGCTGCGCGTTTGTGGCTGGGACGGACCAGCGGGAGACGGCACGCATGCCATCGGCCAGACCTCGCGCCTGCGTTTCGCCCTGCCGCCGAACACAAGCGGCCCGCTGCTGCTTCGGCTCGAAATCTTCGCCATCACCTGGGAAGGCCAGCCCGTGCAGCGCGTCGCCGTGCGGGTCAACAACACCGTGCTCCAAACCATCCCGGTTCCCGCCGGCGAAACGATCACGACAGAGGTGACGGTGCCCCCTGACGTGGTCGGCACCGGCGCCGAAGCTCTCGAATTGGCGCTCGATTATCCCGACGCCATCCAGGTGGCGCCGACAGACAGTGATACCCGCATGCGCTCGATCAAGCTGCTGGCTGCGCAGTTGAGCGCGGCACCCTGACGCCCTCGCACCGGGAACAAAGACGGGGGCGGCTCGTTCTGCCCCCAAACTTTCCCGGCGGCTCACCATCCATGTCATCACCAAAATCCTTTGGCGCAGTCCCCCATGACAGCGGCACACGCTTCACGCTCTGGGCGGAGGGGCACCAATCCGCCGCCGTCGACATCGAGGGCAAGGGCGAGTTTCCCCTCGACCCTGTCGGCGACGGGTTTTTCGAAGCCGACATCCCCGGCATAGGCGCCGGCGCGCGCTACTGGTTCCGCCTCGATGGAGGCCCGCGCCTGCCCGACCTGGCCTCGCGCTGGCAGCCCGAGGGGAGCGATGGCCCGTCGGTGGTGATGGCGTCCGATTTTGCGTGGACGGACAAGAACTGGACCGGCGTCAACCGCCAGGACCAGGTTCTTTACGAACTCCATATCGGCACCTTTACCCAAGAAGGCACCTGGGCCGCGGCGGCCGAGCGTCTGCAGCATCTCAAGGACACCGGGATCACTGTTGTCCAGGTCATGCCCGTCGGCACCTTCAAGGGCCGTTTCGGCTGGGGCTATGACGTGACCCTCCCCTATGCCCCGTTTGCCCCCTATGGCGACCCCGACGCCATGCGCCGCTTCGTTGATCGCGCCCATGCCATCGGGCTCGGGGTGATCTTGGATGTCGTTTACAACCATGTGGGCATGGGCGACCACTTCAGCGCCTACAGCAAAAACTTCTTCACCACCCGCTACGAAAACGAATGGGGCGCCTCCTTCAACTATGACGGCCAAGGCTCCCGCGCCGTGCGCGACTTTGTTGTCGGCAATGCCGCCTATTGGGTCGCTGACTTTCACATTGATGGCCTACGCGTCGATGCCGTGCAGGCCCTGTTCGACGAAAGCGACGAGCATATCCTGACCGAATTCACCAAGGCGGTGCGCGAGGCTTCCGGCGCCCGGCGGGCCTATGTCGTGGTGGAAAACCAGCCGCAGCAGCGCCAGATGATCGTGCCCGCCGACGAGGGCGGCTTTGGCGTCGATGCCATGATCAACGATGATTTCCAGCATGCCGTGCGCGTTGCCGCCACAGGGCACAACGACTTCTACTACCAGGACTACCGAGGCACGCCGCAGGAGATCGTTTCAGCGCTGAAATACGGCTTTCTTTATCAAAGCCAGCGCTCCAACATGCGCAACAAGCCGTACGGCACGCCCAATCTCGAGACCCTCCCCGAGCACTACGTCCACTTCCTTGAAAACCACGATCAGGTGGCCAACTCCGCCCGCGGCTTCCGGCTGTCGACACTGGTGTGCCAGGCACGTTTGCGCGCCATCACCAGCCTGCTTCTGCTTGGGCCACAGACGCCATGCCTTTTTCAGGGCCAGGAA
>CAKTFF010000097.1 GCA_934553185.1 uncultured Devosia sp. | reverse complement strand
TTGATGGCGTGAGCTTCACGGTGCGTGAAGGGGAAATCTTCGGCATCGCCGGAGTGGCCGGCAATGGGCAAAATGCGCTGCTGGATGCGCTTTCAGGGGAAATCCGCAGTGAAGACCGCGATGCGATCACCATTGACGGCTATGGCATCGGCCAACTCGACACGACTGGGCGGCGCAAGCGTGGCCTCTGCGCCGTGCCTGAAGAGCGAAACGGTCATGCCGCAGTCGGCGATTTTACGCTGAGCGACAATTCGGTGCTGACCGCCCGTGACCGGCTGGGCATGGTGATGATGGGCCTGATCAATTCTGGCGCAGCCAAAACCTATACCGGCCGGGTTATTGCAGACTTCGCCGTCAAGGCTTTGGGACCGGCATCTACGGCGGGGTCGCTGTCGGGTGGCAACCTGCAAAAATACATCATGGGCCGAGAGATCCTGCAGAAGCCGAGCGTCCTGGTGGTATCGCAACCCACCTGGGGCGTGGATGCGGGGGCCGCGTCGGCTATCCATCAGGCGTTGGTCGATCTGGCGGCAGCAGGCTCCGCCATCGTGGTGATCAGCCAGGATCTCGATGAATTGCGCGCTCTGGCCGATACCCTTGCCGTAATCAACATGGGGCGTCTTTCACCGGCGCGACCGACGGGAGAGGTCAGCATCGAGCAGATTGGCTTGCTGATGGGCGGCCTCCATGGCACGGCGGAGGCACATGATGCAGTTCCGGCTTGAGAAGCGGCGCGAGCCATCTCGCGTCATGCTTTACGCGACGCCAGTTGCGGCGGTGATCCTGACCATGGTGGTTGGGGCGATCATCTTCTCCCTCATCGGCTATGACGGCATCGGCGCCGTGCGGGAAATCTTCCTGACGCCGCTAACCAATAGCTACAAGTGGCAGGATCTCGGCATCAAGGCTGCGCCGCTGATCATTATCGGCGTGGGTCTGTCGATCGCCTATCGCGCCAATGTGTGGAACATCGGCGCGGAGGGGCAATATATTATCGGCGGCGTGGCCGGCACGGGCGTTGCACTGCTGTGCTATGGCATGACGGGCTGGTGGATCCTGCCGCTGATGGTGCTGGCTGGGGTTGTCGGAGGCGCGGCTTATGCGGCGATCCCAGCGCTGCTCAAGACGCGGCTCAATGTTAATGAAATCCTGACGTCGCTGATGCTGACCTATGCCTCGGTGCAACTGATCTACTTCCTGATCCGTGCGCCCTGGAAGGATCCCATGGGCATGGGCTTCCCCCAGACGCGGCTGTTCTCGGAAGCGGCTCGGCTGCCGATCATCATCCCAGGCACCATTGTGCATCTGGGCGTACCGATCGCCATTGTTGTGGGCCTCGTCGCGTGGTTCATCATGACGCGCTCCGTGTTTGGCTATCGCATGCGGGTGGTCGGCGCGGCGCCCCATGCCGCCCGCTATGGCGGGTTCTCGGAAAACCGGACGATCTGGATGGCCATGCTGGTCAGCGGGGCTCTTGCGGGACTGGCTGGAGCGCTGGAAGTGGCGGGGCCCTTTCAGCGGCTGGTACCCGGGTTCCCGACCAATTACGGTTTCACCGCCATCATCGTGGCCTTTCTCGGTCGTCTTAACCCGCTTGGAGTGATTGTTGCGGGCGTCGTACTGGCCATCACCTTTGTTGGTGGCGAAGTGGCCCAGACAACCATTGGCTTGCCCAATGCGGCCACCGGCATTTTCCAGGCCATGATGCTGTTTTTCCTTCTGGCGGGCGACATCCTCATCAAATATCGGCTGCGGCGCGTCGTGCACCAGCCCGTGGGCGGAGCGGCATAGATGGACCTGACGCTTGCCATATTGGTGACGGTGGTTGGCGCCTCAACGCCCATTCTCCTTGCGGCCCTGGGTGAACTCGTGGTGGAGCGCGCAGGGGTCCTCAACCTTGGTGTTGAAGGCATGATGCTGGTCGGCGCCATCGCTGGCTTTGTGGTGCAGTTCCACACCGGGAACCCATACCTCGCCTTGCTGTGCGGAGCGCTTGCGGGCATCGCCGCATCGCTGATCTTTGGATTTCTGACACTATCGCTGTCTGCCAACCAGACGGCGACCGGGCTCGCGCTGACGATTTTCGGCACAGGATTTTCGGCGCTGGCAGGATCGTCCTATGCGGCTCGGCCGGTGACGCTGATGCAGCCGCTGTTTCCGGCAGAGCTGGCCGGCAATCCTGTTCTCCGAGTCATCTTCGGCTACCCGTTTCCTGTCTACCTATCCTTTGTCATGGTGGTGGCCATCTGGTTCTTCCTCCATCGCACGCGGGCCGGGCTGATCCTGCGGGCCGTGGGCGAGAACGATCAGTCGGCGCATTCCATCGGCTATTCCGTCCTCGGCGTGCGCTATCTCGCCGTGATGTTCGGCGGCGCCATGGCTGGTGTCGCCGGCGCTTGTTTCCCCCTGCTGCTTACCCCGCAATGGGCCGAGCGGATGACCGCGGGTCGCGGCTGGATCGCCGTCGCTCTGGTGGTGTTTGCGTCCTGGAAGCCGTTCCGGCTGCTGGCGGGGGCCTATCTGTTCGGTTTGGTGATGACCATGGAGCTTTATGCCAAGGCCGGGGGCGGTCCGCTCTCGGTCATTCCTTCCGAACTTTGGGCGGCTTTGCCCTATCTTGCCACTGTCGCCGTGCTGGTGCTGATTTCCATCCGCCGCGACGCGTCCACCAATGCACCGGCCTGCCTCGGCAAGCCGTTTCTGCCCGCCAATTGAGGCGCCGCCCAATGAGCGCTCTCGATCAAACGTCGTCATCCAGGAGAAAACACATGACACTGTCGCGTCGTACATTCGTCAAGATCAGCGGTGCCGCTGCCGCTACGCTCCCGTTCCTTGGCACCAAGGCTTTCGCTCAGCTCGACAAGATCAAGATCGGCTTCATCTATGTCGGCTCGATCAACGACAACGGCTACAACTACGCGCATAATCAGGGCCGTATCTATGTCCAGGAGCAACTCGGCGACCGCGTTGAAACGGTGTTTGTCGAGAACGTGCCGGAAGGCCCGGACTCCGAGCGCGTCCTGCGCGAACTGGCCCAGCAGGGCTGCCAGCTGATTTTCGCCACCAGCTTCGGCTTCGGCGATTCGGTGGTCAAGGTCGCCGCGCAGTTCCCCGACATCGCTTTCGAACATGCGACGGGTTACATGAGCGGGCCCAATATCGGGCTCTACAATGCCCGCTTCTATGAAGGCCGTGCCGTGTGCGGCACCATTGCCGGGCACATGTCGGAGACCGGCAAGGCTGGCTATATCGGCTCGTTCCCGATCCCCGAAGTGGTGATGGGCATCAATGCACTGGCGTTGTCGGGTCGTCGCATCAACCCCGATTTCACCGTCAAGCCTGTTTATATCTCGACCTGGAACGATCCGGCCAAGGAAGCCGATGCTGCGCGCGCCATGATCGATCAGGGCATCGACATCATTGCCCAGCATACTGACGGTCCCGCTGCGCTGCAGGTTGCTGCTGAACGCGGCATCGTCGGCGGCTTCGGCCAGGGTGCCGACATGAGCGCCTTTGCGCCCGAAACGCAGCTGACGGCAATTATCGACAACTGGGGTCCGCATTACCTTCAATCCGCCCAGGCCGTGCTCGATGGCACCTGGACCCCTGGCAACACCTGGGAAGGCCTCAAGGAAAACGTTGTTGAAATGGGACCATACGGCGAAAAGGTGCCGGAGGATGTGGTCGCGGCAGCCGAAGCCGTCCGCACCGGCCAGATCGATGGCTCGTTCCACATCTTTACCGGCCCGATCAACGACAATACCGGTGCGGAGCGCGTCCCGGCTGGCGTTACCATGACCGATGCCGAACTGCTGGGCATGGACTGGTATGTGGAAGGCGTTGAACAGCCCGCTTAAGCTGCCCACACCTGAACGAAGGGGCGGGTCCAGCTCGCCCCTTTTGTTATTTGACTAAGAGTAGACCTCATCCTGCGCTTGTCAAAGGGCGAGGTCGTGGCAGGTGAGTGGCACGATCTCATGGTTCGTTTAGGCTCACCATGCGGTCTACTGGGGGATGCTGCCGAATGCCCGATTATGCGATTGCCTATGAATGGCTGATGTTTGCCGTACGCTGGCTGCATGTGATCACGGCCATCGCGTGGATCGGATCGTCCTTTTACTTCATTGCGCTTGACCTTGGCCTGCGCAAGACGCCCAGCCTGCCGCCTCTGGCCCATGGCGAAGAGTGGCAGGTGCATGGTGGGGGCTTCTACCACATCAACAAATATCTGGTGGCGCCGGAATTTCTGCCCGAGCATCTGACATGGTTCAAATGGGAGAGCTATTGGACCTGGCTGAGCGGCTTCATGCTCATGGCGCTGATCTATTATGTCGGCGCCGACATCTACCTCATCGACCGCAACGTGCTTGATATCCCCAATTGGGCAGCGATCCTTCTCTCCATGGGATCGATCGTCCTCGGTTTCGTGGTTTATAATCGCCTCTGCAAATCCCCGTTGGGCAACTCGCAGAATGGGCTGATGCTGGTCCTGTTCGTGATCCTGACGGCAATGGCGTGGGGCTATACGCAGCTGTTCACCGGACGCGCGGCCATGCTGCATATGGGGGCGTTCACCGCATCCATCATGGCGGCCAATGTCGCGATGATCATCATCCCCAACCAGAAGATCGTCGTGGCCGATCTCAAGGCTGGTCGAGTGCCCGATGCCAAATATGGCAAGATTGCCAAGCAGCGCTCACTCCACAACAACTACCTGACGCTGCCCGTCATCTTCTTCATGCTATCGAGCCATTATCCGCTGGCATTCGCTACGCAGTGGAACTGGATCATTGCCTCGCTGATCTTCCTGGTGGGCGTCGTGATCCGGCACTATTTCAACACGCGTCATGCGCGTAAGGGCAACCCGCACTGGACGTGGGCCGTGGCGGTTATCCTCTTTATCGTCATTGCGTGGCTGTCTACTGCGCCCAAGCTGCCGGGATCGGCGGGAGAGGCGGTGGCCTCGCGGGCAGCGGAGCCGTTTATCGCCAGCGTGCATTTTCAGCAGGCCAGCCTGACGGTCCAGACACGCTGCGCCATGTGTCATACGGCTGAACCCGCCTGGCCGGGCATCTACGAGGCCCCCAAGAACGTCATCCTCGACAATGATGTGGCGGTGGCCAACCATGCCAAGGACATTGCCATGCAGGCGGGCTATTCCCATGCCATGCCGCCAGGCAATGTCAGCGAGATTACCGAAGAAGAGCGCGCTTTGCTGGTTGAGTGGTTTCGTGACGGTGCCGGCCAATGAACCGGATTGTCCTGCGCGGACGTGTGCTCAGCTTTCGTGAGGAGCCACAATCGCTCGATGATCGAGCAAGCTACAGCTATTGGGAAGACGGCGCGGTTACGATCGAGAACGGCAGAATCGTTGCAGTGGGCGACTTCCTCCCTGTGGCGGATGCGGAGATTATCGACCATCGTCCGCACCTGATCTTGCCCGGCTTCATCGACCTGCATCTTCATTATGTGCAGGCACAGATGATGGCGTCCTATGCCGGCTCGCTGCTGGAATGGCTCGACACCTACACCTTTGTGGAAGAGCAGAAGTTTTCGCAGCAAGGTCATGCACAGGCGCTGTCGGAGGCGTTCTACGATGAGCTGATCCGCAATGGCACGACCACGGCGGTGGCCTATTGCTCGAGTCACCCCCGGTCGGTGGATGCGTATTTCGCCGAGGCCGAAAAGCGAAACATGCTGATGATCGGGGGCAAGGTCATGATGGATCGCCATGCGCCCGAAGCGCTGTGCGATACCGCGCAGTCCGGCTATGACGATACAAAGATGCTCCTTGAGCGTTGGCATGGGAAGGGGCGGGGGCTCTATGCCATCTCGCCGCGCTTCGCCATCACCTCGAGCCCGGCGCAACTGGAGGCGTCACGGGCGCTCGTCGCCGAGTACAACCAGGCCTATGTCCAGACTCATCTCAGCGAGAACGACGCGGAAATCCGCTATTCCATGGAGCTCTATCCGCAATCCGCGGACTATACCGGCATCTACGAGGACTATGGATTGCTGGGTCCCAAGACGCTTCTTGGACACAGCATCCACCTCAATCATCGCGAAACGGCAGTTTTGGCCGAAACCGGTTCGGTCGCCGTATTCTGTCCAACCTCCAACCTGTTTTTAGGCTCTGGGCTGTTCGATCGTGAGCGCTTACACGCCCATGGTGTGCGCATCGGCGTTGCCACGGACATTGGCGGTGGCACCAGTTTCGGCATGCTCGAAACCATGGCCGAAGCCTACAAGGTGCTGCAATTGCGTGGACAACGGCTGACGCCGCTCAACTCGTTTTACATGATGACCTTGGGTAATGCCCGGGCGCTGTCACTCGATGGCACGATCGGCGCGATCGCTCCCGGCAACGCGGCCGATCTTGTGGTTCTGGACAGCAGATCGACACCGTCCATGGCGTTGCGGATGCAGACGGTAGAAACGCTTGTGGAAGAATTGTTTGTTCTCCAGACGCTGGGAGACGACCGCGCGGTAGCAGAAGTCTATGTCGCTGGTGCAAAGGCGAAGTCCACTTTAGGCGGGTTGTGACCTTTGGGCGCATGACTTAAGGCTGGTCAGTCCGCACAAAAAGGAAGCAGCCATGAGCGAGTACCTGACGAGATCAACGCTTTCAGTTCACCCACTGCTTGCTGATTTCGTTGAAAAGGAAGCGCTCGCCGGCCTGACGCTGACCGCAGACCAGTTCTGGACCGGGCTTGCTGGGCTTGTCACCACGCACGCACCAATCAACAGTCGCTTGCTGCAAAAGCGCGACGAACTGCAGTCGCAGATCGATGACTGGCATCACCGTTACGGCCCGGTGGCGAACAATCCCCAAGGCTACGAGTTCTTTCTCAAAGACATCGGCTATCTTGTGCCGGAGCCGCCTGATTTTAGCATTGAGACGACAGGACTTGATCCAGAAGTGGCAAGCCTGTGCGGACCACAGCTGGTGGTTCCCGTCAGCAATGCGCGCTATGCCCTGAACGCTGCAAATGCCCGCTGGGGCAGTCTCTATGACGCGCTTTATGGCACGGACATGATCAGCCAGAACGGCGAACTAGCAGCTGGCATCGCCTATAATGCGCAGCGCGGGGCAGAAGTGGTGCGCCGCGCCGCAGCCATTCTTGACGAGCATTTTCCGCTGTCCTCTGGCAGTCATGCCGCTGTTACCGGCTATCACGTGGTGAACGATGATGGCGTCCGGCATCTTGAGGTCGATACGCCCAGCGGCCGCACTGGCTTACGCGACCCATCCGCTTTTGCCGGCTATGCGGGCACCGAGGCGAAGGGCGAGATCCTGCTCCGGCACAATGGACTGCATGTCATCCTCGTCATCGAACCTGACAGTGTTGTCGGCCGGGCTCATCCAGCCGGGCTGTCGGACGTGGTTGTGGAAGCGGCACTGACCACGATCCAGGATTGCGAAGACTCCGT
>CAKTFF010000096.1 GCA_934553185.1 uncultured Devosia sp. | reverse complement strand
TGCCGGTCATGGCCGCCAGCGACAGCGACAAGGCATCGAGAGCGTCGAAAGCGACTTCCTTGTCTTCCTGCATGTCCTTGGAATAGGCGAGCGGCAGGCCCTTCATCACCACAAGCAGCGAGGTGAGGGCGCCCAGGATCCGCCCGATCTTGGCGCGCACCAGTTCGGCGGCGTCTGGATTGCGCTTTTGCGGCATGATGGAAGAGCCGGTGGTCCACCTGTCGGACAGGCGCACGAAACCGAACTGCGCCGAGCTCCAGATCACCATTTCTTCGGCAAAGCGCGACAGGTGCATGGCGCAGATCGAGGCTGCGGCCAGGGTCTCGAGAATGAAATCACGATCGGACACCGCGTCGAGCGAATTGGCGGTGGGGCGATCAAAGCCGAGCTTTTCGGCCGTCATGTGCCGATCGATGGGGTAAGGCGTGCCGGCAAGGGCGGCGGAGCCCAGGGGCGACTCGTTGAGGCGCTTGCGGGCATCGAGGAGCCGGCCGGCATCGCGGCCGAGCATTTCCACATAGGCGAGAAGATGATGGCCGAAGGTCACCGGCTGAGCGCTTTGCAGATGGGTGAAGCCGGGCATGATGGTTTCGGCTTCTTCTTCGGCGCGGGTGGCAAGGCTCAATTGCAGCGTTTGCACCTGGGCGACAAGGGTGTCGATGGTGTCGCGCACATAAAGGCGGAAATCGGTGGCGACCTGATCATTGCGCGAGCGGGCGGTGTGAAGGCGCCCGGCGGCGTCGCCGATCTTTTCGCGTAGGCGGGACTCGACATTCATGTGAATGTCTTCGAGCGACCGCGAGAAGGTGAAACTGCCGCTCTCGATTTCGCCCAACACCTCGTTTAGACCACGGGTGATGCTGTCGCGGTCTTCGGCGGTCAAAATGCCTGTTTCGGCGAGCATTGTGGCATGGGCGATCGATCCGGCAATATCCTGGCGGAACAGGCGCTGATCGAAGCCGATCGAAGCGTTGATCTCCTCCATGATGGCGTCAGGGCCCGAAGCGAAACGGCCGCCCCACATCTTGTTGCTCATTTGCTGGAGTTCTCCATGACCGATACACAAGCCCCGCGGCCCGGTGCGAGCCGCAGCCGGCTTTGGCTCATCCTGGGTGTGGTGGGATTGGTTGTAGCTATAGCGGCGTGGATTTGGCTCGGCAATCCGGGACAGGCACGCGAATGCCCCGTTCAGGCCGAGAAAGGCGCGGCTATCGGGGAGGCGGCAGCGGGCGAACTGGCGGCGCTCAACGGCACCGGCGAGGGGCGGGGCTATGCCACCATGGCCTTTACCGATGCCGCGGGCAAGCCGATGACCATTGCCGACTTCAAGGGCAAGGCGTTGCTGGTCAATTTCTGGGCGAGCTGGTGCGTGCCCTGCCGCGAAGAAATGCCGGCGCTCGATGCCCTGGCGACGGAATACAATTCAGCCGAGTTCCAAGTGCTGCCGATCAATCTCGATATCGGCGAGGGTGGATTGGCCAAGGCGCAGGCGTTTCTCGATGAGAACCAATTCCAGAACCTGCCGCTTTACGCCGACAACACTTTTGCCGCCTTTGATCGGCTGAAGCAGGAAGCAGTGGCGGTCGGACTGCCGGCTACGCTGGTGCTGGACGAGAATGGCTGCGAGCTTGGCGTGTTGCAGGGACCTGCGGAATGGAACACGCCCGATGGGGAGCGGGTGATCACGGCGTTGGTGGGGTTGCGGGATTAGGGGGGACAACGCCGTGGTTTGTTTAGGCTCACCATGAGGTCTCATTAGGAGCCTGCCTATCTACGCTGCACACACTCCGGCGCTGCCCTCGGGCTTGACCCGAGGGGCTCTTGCCGCTTGTGCCGGGTTGAGAGTGACCCTTGGGTCAAGCCCGAGGGAAGCGGTTGTGGGTGGGCGAGTTGTGTGCCCTCTTGCTGCTTAGGTAGACTCACGCCTGTTTGTCGATCCGTGTGCCCTGGCCGGGAGGTGGGGCGGAGAGGGCGGTTTGCATCAGGGTTTCGAGGAGGTCGGTCTGCATGTCGTGGGCTTTTTTGAACACGGCGAGTTGCACGCTGGTTTGAAGCTGCGTCGCCTTCATGCTCATGACTTGGGTGGACAGATCGGTGTTCACGCCGGCCTCCATAAACCGAAAAGCTACTTAGCTTCTGCCGGGTAAACAAATCGTAGCGTCAGCGGCCGCCCCAGAGGAGGACGCCGCGGCGGCGCATGGTGGCGGCAAGAACCATGCCTGCAGCGAAGCCGCCGATATGGGCCCACCAGGCGACGGGTTCATCCGAGCCGACCAGCACGTAAAAGAGCTGCGTCGCGACCCAGAAGCCCAGCATCCAGAAAGCCGGCACCGGCAGGGGGATGGGGATGACGATGCGCGCCAGCACAAAGACGCGGGCATGGGGGTAGAGAAGGATATAGGCGCCCATGACGCCGGCCACGGCGCCGGAGGCGCCGATCAGCGGACCGTTGCCGTTGAGGTTGAAAGCCAAGTGGGCGAGCGCGCCGAGCACGGCGCAGGCAAGGTAGAAAACGAGAAAGCGCCCGTGGCCCAGCGCGTCTTCGATGTTGTCGCCGAACACCCACAGGAACAGCATATTGGTGAGAAGGTGCAGCCAGTCCCCATGAAGAAAGCCATAGGTCAGCAGCGTTGCCCAATCGGGTAGCCAGGGGAGCGGTTGCGGATAGATGTCGCGCACGACGATGGGGATCATGCCGAAATAGATCGCCACGTCCTCGAAGGCTCGTGGCGGCAGCGTGGACTGCCACAGAAAGCAGAGGATGGTCAGCGCCATTAGCGCATAGGTGACGAAGGAGAAGCGGATATGACGGATGGCGTTCCTGTCATGAAGGGGCAGGAACATCGGCTCAGCCTTTCTGGAGGTCGCTATCCTTGCCGGGGACCCAAAGCACGTCGGCGGCGCCATTGCTGTTGGCGACGCGCGCCAGAACAAACAGAAGGTCGGAGAGCCTGTTAAGGTAGCGCACGGTTTCGCGGCTGGTTTCGGGTTCGCTGTCGACCAGTTCGGCGGTCAGCCGCTCGGCCCGGCGCGTCACCGTGCGGGCGAGATGGAGGGCTGCGGACAGGGGCGTGCCGCCGGGTAGGATGAAACTGGTGAGGGGCGCCAGATCGCTGTTGTAGCGGTCAATCTGTTCTTCGAGCCAGGTGGTCTGCACCGGGCGGATGCGCAGCGATGGATGCTCGGCATCGGCCTCGTCGGCGCCAGGCGTCGCCAGATCGGAGCCGAGATCGAACAGGTCGTTCTGGATGCGGCCCAGCAGCATGTCGAGCCGGGGCATGGATGCGGTGTGCACGCGCGCGAGGCCTATGCAGCTATTGGCCTCGTCCACCGTGCCATAGCTTTCGATGCGCAGATCGTATTTCGGCCGGCGCGGGCCGCGCACGAGGCCGGTGGAGCCGTCGTCGCCGACGCGGGTATAGATGCGGTTGAGCTTGACCATGGCGGACGCTTTGCTGGTGCGAGAGTTCGACTAACGCTTGAAAGCGGTTTTAGGCGCGGCCGCCACCGAAAAAGAACAGGGCGCCCATCAGCAACACCAAAGCCACCGCCTGGCCGATGACGCGAAGGCGCATCAGACGCTGGCTGGTATTGCCCGGCCCGCCCTTGAGCATGTTCCACAGGCCCATGCCCAGCACCACGACAACGAAAAGGAGCACAAGGGCGATGGCGATATTGAGAGCGGTCTGCATGGGTGTCACCTCGGGGATTGCTGACCACTGATATAGGTATGAAGCCCATTAGCCAGCGCATCATAGATGGCACGAATGGGCGGGGAGGTGAACAATTCCCTGTGTGTTGTCAGCCAGAAAGGCAGAAGCGGAATCTGCACGTCTATGGGCAGAACGACGATGCCTGGAGTCTGGCGCGCGAGATTGACCTGAGCGAAGCCGATGCCGAGGCCGGCCTTGAGCAGTTCCCACAAGTGCGGCTGGTCGTCGGAACGAAGGGGAAAATTGTCGCGCGTGAGCGGAAAACCGAGCCCTCGGGCATGATCGATGATCGCGTCGGAGCGGTCATAGCCCAGAAGGTCATGGTGCTGGAGATCATCAACGGTGGTGGGGGTGCCGCGGCGCGCAAGGTAGGATTGATGGGCGGCGGGCAGAAGTTGAATATCGCCGAGATGCCGGGTGACGAGTTCAAGCTGGGTGGGGCGGAACATGCGGATGGCGATGTCGGCCTCGCGCATGAGGAGGTTTTCGGGGGAATCGGAGGGCACGATCTCGATGGCGATGCCGGGATGAAGCTGGCGCGCCTGAAGCAGGATAGCGGGCAGAACATAGTTGGAAACAATGGAACTGGCGGTGACGCGCACCGTGCCGCCGGGCTTGGCCTGGGCGCCCTGGGCCAGGATCGCGGCCTCGGCGAGACGGCCCTGCGCTTCGGTGACGGGACCATAGAGGCGAAGCGCTGCAGCGGTGGGCTTGAGGCCGCTCAGCGTGCGGTCAAACAGGGTAATGCCCAAGTCTGCCTCAAGGCTTTCGATGTGGCGGCCCAGGGTCGGCTGGCTAAGCCGGAGAGCGCGGGCGGCGCCCGACAGCGAGCCTTCCGCCACCACAGCGGCAAAGCTGCGCCAGAGCGACCAATCGGGCTCTCTCTTCACCATCGAATGTGCAACCTTTTGATGCGGCTGATCGCCCACAGCGCATGTATGCGCGAGTGTTTGCTCACGCGCAAATGGCAAAGGGGTTAGGATGGTGTTCCCGACCTCGTGGTTCGTGTAGGCTCAACATGAGGTCTCATGGGGGCTGGTTTAAGTTTGCAGTGGCCTGGATCCTGAACATGTCGAAGAACCAAGGCATGGCACCTAGAAGCCTACGGCGCGGCGGACGTCGTCGGGTGTCCAGCCCTGTTGGCGCAGGTCGGCGAGGCTTTGTGAGCCACGTGATTTGGCGAGCTTTTTCCCCTCGTCGTCGAGGATCAGCCGGTGGAAATTGTAGATGGGGGAGGGGAGGCCCAGCAGCATCTGGAGCAGGATGTGGATGTCGGTGGCCGCTTCCATGTCGCGGCCGCGGGTGACGTGGGTAATGCCTTGTTCGGCATCGTCCACCACGACGCTGAGGTGATAGCTGGTGGGTGTTCCCTTACGCTGAAGCACGATATCGCCCCAGCCTTGGGGGCGGGCATAGCGGATCTGCGGACGGTCGGTAACCAATGGGCCGACCACGGAATAGCTCAGCATGCCGGCGCGCTCGATGGCCTGGCTGGTGTCGAGCCGAAACTGCACCGGATCGCCGCGCTGGAGGCGTTTGATCACCGTGCCCCGATCGAGGTGGCGGCAGGTGCCGGGATAAAGCGGCGCACCATCGGGGTCGGTTTCGGTGGCGTGTTCGGCGACCTCGGTGCGCGAACAAAAGCAGGGATAAAGGAGGTCCATGTCGCGCAACTGATTACCGGCCTGGGCATAGATCTCGAACCGCGCTGACTGAACCAGAACTGGTTCCGGCCATTGGAGACCCAGCCAACTGAGGTCGTCCACAATCGCTTTGGCAAATTCGGGTTTACTCCGTTGCGGGTCGGTGTCTTCGATGCGCAGCAATGCGGTGCCACGCAGAAGTGCTGCAGCGCGCCAAGTGTAAAGGGCCGAATAGGCATGGCCCAGATGCAGAAGGCCATTGGGGCTGGGGGCGAAACGGAGGACGGGTTTTGCAGGATCGGACATCGGGGGGGTCTAGCACGCCGCCATTGGTGCCGTCACCGCGGCTCAACAGTGCCGAACGGGTCGCTGATGCCATTGCCGAACTGATCATGCTTGATCCCCGGCTCGAACCGGTACGCGCGGTGGCGGGGCCGGTGGAGCCGCGTATCAACCCGCCGGGCTTTGCCGGCATGGCCAAGGTGGTGACGGGGCAGCAGTTGTCGGTGGCGAGCGCCGCAGCCATCTGGAGCCGGTTCGAGAAACTGCCTGGAGCCCTGGAGCCGCAGAGTTTTCTGGCGCTGAGCGAAGAGGCGGTTCGTGCCGCGGGTTTTTCGGGCGGCAAGTTTCGCACGGTGCGGGTGATTGCCGAGGCGGTTGTCGCCGGGGAACTCGACTTTGATCATCTCGAAAGTCTGCCGGCTGAGGACGCTGTGCGTTATCTTGTGGCGCATAAAGGCATCGGGCCGTGGACGGCAGAGGTTTACCTCATGTTCTGTGCCGGGCATCCCGATGTGTTTCCCGCCGGAGACCTGGCGCTGCTCAAGGCAGTTCAGCATGGGCTCGGGCTTGACGCGCGTCCGAGCATCAAGGAGATGATCGCCATTGCTGCGGGATGGGCGCCGCATCGTTCAGCCGCAGCCCTGCTGTTCTGGCGCTATTTCGCTGCCTTGCGCGATCGGGAAGGGATACTTCTATGACCAAGCTTTCAGGCCCCATGCTGGCGCCAGCCTCGGGCAAGGCGCCGCGGCAGGCCGTCGTGTTGCTGCATGGCTATGGGAGCGACGGCAATGACCTGATCGCGCTGGCGCCGCAATGGCGGTCGCTTCTGCCCGAGGCGCTTTTCGTGTCGCCCAATGCGCCCGAGCAATGCCGGCAGATCGCTTCGGGATTCCAGTGGTTCGACATCAGCTATGATGGCGATCGCCTGGCCAAAAGGCAGATCGGGGTGCAGACCGCACGACCGGTGCTGGTCGAGTTTCTCGGTGACCTGTGGAGCCAGACCGGCATCTTGCCCCAGAACACTCTTCTCGTGGGGTTCAGCCAGGGGGCGATGATGGCACTGCATGTGGGGCTGTCGCTCAAGCAAAGGCTGATGGGGATCATTGCCTTTTCCGGTGCCCTGCTGCCGCCTGACGGGTTTGGAACGCAGCCTTTCGCGCAAACGCCGGTGTGCCTGGTGCATGGCGACATGGACGAGGTGGTCGATCCCGAACACAGCGCCGATGCCGATGTGGCGCTGCGGCTGGCCGGCTACCCTGTGCATTATCATGTGAGCGCTGGCGTGGGGCATGGCATCGCGCCGGATGGGCTCGCCTTTGCCAGTGACTTCATCAGGCAGGTCGCCGCACCCTAAGCCGTTTTCCGGCTTCACAGGCCTGACACAAAGGGCCTAGTATAAAGGGGCTATGGACTTACTCGATTCCCGTTCCGGGAGACTCAAGTGACCATCCACGTGTCGCCTGAGGCCTGTCCCGCGCTTGTGCTGAACGCCGATTTCAGGCCGCTCAGCTATTATCCGCTGTCGTTGTGGTCCTGGCAGGACGCGATCAAAGCGGTGTGCCTTGATCGCGTGAACATCGTGTCGAACTATGACACGACCATCCATTCGCCCTCGTTCGAGATGCGGCTGCCCAGCGTGGTGTCGCTCAAGGATTATGTGAAGCCGGCGCGGCACCCGGCCTTTACCCGCTTCAACGTGTTTCTGCGCGATCGCTTCCAGTGCCAATATTGCGGCGCTAAGGAAGACCTGACCTTTGACCATGTGATCCCGCGTTCCAAGGGCGGGCAGACGACCTGGGAAAACGTGGTGGCCGCCTG
>CAKTFF010000095.1 GCA_934553185.1 uncultured Devosia sp. | reverse complement strand
GGATAGGGTTGCGAGAAGTACTCGCGATAAATCGCGTTCATCCCTGCCGCATCGGCCCGGTCCACCAGATGGATTTGCACCTGCACGATATCGGCCATCGTGCCGCCCGCGGCCGTAATGCCGCGCTTGAGGTTCTCCAGCGTCTGCCGTGTCTGCACCCCGATATCCCCTCCCACGAGTTCACCGGTCGCCGGGTCTTCGCTGATGGCTACCAGCCACACCTGCTTGCCGGCCCGAACCGCATCGCTCACCGGCGCATCCGAGGGCGCCATTCCAACGTCGATCCGCTCGATCATGCTCAGCCCTTCAAGTGTGGTGCGGGCGGCGGGACTCGAACCCGCACGGGGATACCCCCTCCGGATTTTAAGTCCGGTGTGTCTACCATTCCACCACGCCCGCCTGTGTCAGTCCGTACCGCCGCTGATCGGCGCCACATAAGCGACATCGAGATCCCAGGGAAAAAAGATCCAGGTGTCCTGGCTGACCTCGGTAATAAACGTATCCACCAGATCGCGCCCCTTGGGCTTGGCGTAAACGGTAGCGAAATGCGCCCCAGGCAGCATTTCGCGCACCGCCCGCGCCGTCGAGCCGGTATCCACCAGGTCGTCCACGATCAGGATCTTGCCGCCATTCTTGGCCAAGTCCAGCACCGGCTGGCTGATGGGCTTGAGCACCTGAATGCCGCCCTGGTTCTGGTGGTCGTAGCTTTTAACCGCCACAGTTTCCACCGTGCGGATATTGAGCTCGCGCGCGACAATCGCCGCCGGGACGAGCCCGCCCCGGGCAATAGCCACCACCGCATCAAACGTCCCCATGCCAGCTAGCCGCCAGGCCAAAGCCCGGCTGTCCCGGTGAAACTGGTCCCAGGTAACAGGGAAAGACTTCTGATTGGGGTTGCTCAAGGGATCTCTCCTGCTCAGCCGCTCGTGCGGCCGACAATGGGGGAAGGCACGTGCTTAGCAAAACCGTGCCGCCGCGCCAATCGCCTGCCCAGCGCTATCTGCAGCTTGCTCAGTAGATTTCGTCATCCGGCAGGGTCACGCCCTCACGTAAGTGCACCAGCGTCACCATTTCGCGCACCTTCCCCGACGCCTCGGTCAGCCGCGCCATGTCCGACGAGCGCAGCACCAGTTCGGTCATGATCCGGTCCTTGCCCATCTGCGGATAGCTGCCCATTTTCACATCGGGATAGAGCTGCTGCAAATCGCCCAGCGGCCCGCCCAGCACGCCCTCGCCCACCGCCGCGCGGATCGTCACCGACATCACCTTCTTGCCGCCCTGCAGGGTGGGCGCGATGGCTTCAAGCATGGCCCGCATGATCACCGGCACACCGGCCATCACATGCACATTGCCGATGCGGAAACCCGGCGCCGCGCTGACTGTGTTGACGATCAGCGAGGCTCCATCCGGGATACGCGCCATGCGCAGCCGCGCTTCGTTGGCCTCCGTGCCGGTCTGCTTCCACCGCGTCTCGAGCATGGCCCGCGCCTCGGCATTGATCGGCAGCGCCA
The DNA here is from genome assembly GCA_934553185.1 of uncultured Devosia sp. GTDB lineage: Bacteria > Pseudomonadota > Alphaproteobacteria > Rhizobiales > Devosiaceae > Devosia. Next base: position 5,954 of record CAKTFF010000095.1, on the reverse strand, counting down.
CGCCAAACGCCTTAGCGATCGCATCAGCGGTAATGTCGTCATGCGTCGGCCCGATGCCGCCCGTGGTGAACACATAAGTGTAGCGCTTGCGCAGCGCATTGACCGCATCGACGATGTCGTCGGTCTCGTCGCTCACCACCCGCACTTCTTTGAGGTCGATGCCCAGCTCGGTACAAAAATCCGCCGTGGCGCCGATATTGACGTCCTTGGTGCGGCCCGAAAGAATTTCGTCGCCAATCACGAGGAGGCCGGCCGTAACGAGGTCTGCGGACATGGGGAGCTTTCCGTGGGGCTTGCTGTTCTCCAGCAATGCCCCTGCGCGATACCGCCGTCAAGCTGGCGCTCTGCCCTTCCCTTCACCGCGGCGAGCGACTAATTTACTGCCTGAGTTCGGAGCCTGCCATGATCACCTTTGTCGACGCCAAGCCCAAAGCCCGCCGCACCGCTGGCGTCATTCCGCTGCACGGCCCCGAAGGTTTTGAAGGCATGCGCAAGGCCGGTGCGCTCACCGCCCAGGCGCTCGACATCCTTGCCGAATATGTCGAGCCCGGCGTGCCCACCGCAACGCTGGACAAGGTGGCCTATGAATTTGCCCGCGACAATGGCGCGGTCCCCGCCACCATCTTCTACAAGGGCTACCGCCACGCCCTCTGCACCTCCATCAACCATGTCGTCTGCCACGGCATTCCCGATGAGCGTCCCCTGCGGGAAGGCGATATCGTCAACATCGACCTCACCCTGATCGTTGATGGCTGGCATGGCGATTCGAGCCGCATGTATGGCGTCGGTGAAGTGCCGCGCAAGGCCGAGCGGCTGGTGGAAGTCACCTATGCCAGCCTCGAAGCAGGACTGGCCGCCGCCAAGCCCGGCAACACCACCGGCGATATTGGCGCCGCCATCCAGGCCGTCGCCGAAGCCGAGCGCATGAGCGTCGTGCGAGATTTCGTCGGCCATGGGCTTGGCAAGCTGTTCCACGACGAGCCCAACATTCTTCATTTCGGCACGGCAGGCACCGGCGTGCCGCTACGCCCAGGCATGATCTTCACCATCGAGCCCATGATCAACCTGGGCCGCCCGCATGTGAAAATCCTCTCCGATGGCTGGACCGCCGTCACCCGCGACCGCACCCTTTCGGCTCAATGCGAACATTCCATCGGCATCACCGAAACTGGCCACGAGATCTTCACCACCTCGCCCGCTGGCCTCTTCAACCCCATGGCGCCCAAGGCTGCCTGATGGCCGATCGTCCAGACTCTTTTGCCGAAGCGCCGTTCCCCCTGCCACTGGCATCCGAGCCGGACGATCATGCCGGCCACCGCCAGCGCGTGCGCGAACGCTTCCTGCGGGTTGGCGGCGATGCGCTGGAAGATTACGAACTGCTTGAGCTCGCGCTGCAACTCGTTATTCCGCGCAAGGACACCAAGGCTCTCGCCAAGACCCTGCTGCGCGAGTTTGGCTCATTTTCCGGCGTGTTCAATGCCAGCGAGGCGCGCCTCTCAGCCATAAAGGGCCTGGGCGCAACAACAATCGCCCATCTCAAGGTTATCCAGGCCGTCGCCGCCCGCTTCGGCCGGGACCGCATCGAAACCGACAAGCCGATCCTCTCCTCCTGGAACCAATTGATCGACTATTGCCGCTCGCAGATGGCGTTTGAATCGATCGAACAGTTCCGCATCTTGTTTCTCGACAAAAAGAACCGCCTCATCGCCGACGAAGTGCAGCAGACCGGCACAGTCGATCACACTCCGGTCTATCCTCGCGAAGTGATCAAGCGGGCGCTCGAGCTCTCGGCCACCGCCCTGATCCTCGTACACAACCACCCTTCGGGGGATCCATCCCCGTCATCGGCCGATGTGCGGATGACCAAGGAAGTGGCAGACGTCGCCAAGCCGCTGGGCATCACGCTCCATGATCACCTGATCATCGGCAAGTCCGGCCACGCCTCGCTGCGCGCGCTCAAGCTAATCTGACTTCTCGGCAGCCGGCGCAGCTTCGGCCGTCTTGCCGCCGGTTACTCGATCAAACCACTGCTGAATGTTGAGCGTCGCCGTTTTGAGCTGCGGATTGGCCTTGATCGCTGCGCGCGATTTCTGGAACGTCCGATGCGCGCGAACGATCAACGCGCCCTGCGGCGTCAGGCCGATATAGTGCTGCCGCAGAGGCGTCTGGATATTGCACCAGTGGCGCTTCTCGTCGGTGAAGCCGCTGCCCATGTCGAACACACCGATGCCCTCGTCGAACACCTTCTGCATAACGCGCAGCAGGCATTGCTTGCCCGGCGACCCGTTCTGGATGGCCGGATCGTCGCTCATCGACGAAATGAGGCAGAACATGCGCTCGCCATGCACCACATTGTAGCGCACCGCGACGATATCCCCGTTCAGCCGCAACACATGCAGCCGCACATCGACCCCCGACCCGGCCTTGGCCATGTCGTGGTAGAACCCGATCAGCTTGTCGCGCACAAAGGTGTCGCGAATGCCCATGGCCTTGAAGCGCGCCGAGCGCTGGATGAACATGGTCTCGATGGCGCAGCGCGTGTCCTCGCCATTCCGCACTTCGCTGAAGCTGACCTCGCCCATGGCATTGAGCCGGTCGCCTTGCTGCCGGTCATGCTTGCGGCGCGACTTGCTGCGCTGCAGTTTGTCGGCTTCTTCCCAGCTTCGGTACTGCGACCGATAAAGCGTTTCCACGGGCAGCGTCTTGCCCAGTTCGTCGAAGAGGCCGCCATGCCCATCGACCTCCACCGGAATGGAACGCAGATAAACTACATCGGCGCCCTTGAGCGCACCGGTCATGCTCGACCAAAGCTGACGCCGTCCTTCAGCGCCGAGCGCTGCCAGCCGCGCAGTATCGGCAATAGGCGCGTAACATCCCGCATGAGCGCCGGGAAACCAGGTGAACACCGAAACGCCATGGAGGCGTTTGCGATGGAGCGGCAACAGCGCAACCGCACGGCCATCGACGCGACCCACCACATAACGCTGATGGCTTTGCGGCACCTGCCGATCGGCAACCCAAAGCCGGATGAAGTCGTAGCTTTGTCCCGGCGATTCGATCTCGCCCTGCGTGAGCTCTCGCCACACCGCCTCGACATCCTCGATCCTGTCGCTCACCGAAACGGCGATATCGCCACGAGCGGCCGCCGCGTGGCTGTAATTGGCATCGAGGTCTGAGCCGCTCAGAACGGCCTGCGCAGTGTTTGTTGTCAGCATGGTCCCCACTCATGTTGGCGGGCACCTTGCCCACCCGGGGTAAACCAGTGCTGAAAATTGATGCGGCAAAGTGGCGGAAACCGAAGATCTTTCCCCACGGTTAAAGGCGCGTTAGCGCTCAACCGAAATTGGCGAGCACCGGAAAGGTCTCCAAGAACCAGTAGGACAGCCGGGTGAAATTTCCCGTGAGAAACAAAATCCCGGTCACCACCAGCAACCCGCCCATCACCTGCTCAACGGTATGAAGGTGCCGCTTGAAGCTCTGGAAAAATGCCAGGAATGGCCCGATGGCAATACCCGCCAGGAAAAACGGCACGCCCAATCCCAGCGAATAAAGCCCCAGCAGTCCCGCCCCTTCCCAGGCCGTGTCGCGGCTGGCGGCAACCGACAGCACCGCCGCCAATACCGGCCCGATGCACGGCGTCCAGCCAATCGCAAAAGCCAACCCCAGCAGAAACCCGCCTAATGGGCCGCTGGCGACGCCCGGACCCTGGTGACGCAACTGCCGGTCAAGCAGGCCGATGCGATAAACACCCAGAAAGTGCAGCCCCATGGCAATGATCATGACGCCCGCGATAGGCGTCAGAATGGGCAGCGCCTGGCGAAAAGCCTGCCCGAAAGCCGTCGCCGTTGCGCCCAGCGTAACGAAAACCACCGCAAAACCGAGAATAAAGAACAGCGAGGTCACGGCCACGCGCCGCTGCAAGGCAGCAGCGCCAACCCCATCGGCGCGCAACTGATCGAAACTCGCCCCGCTCATATAGGTGAGATAGGGCGGCACCAGCGGCAGCACGCAGGGCGACAGAAAACTCAGCACGCCGGCGCCAAACACCAAGGGCAGGGAAAATTCCAAGACGCGGACGCTCCTTTTGCCTGCGTGTTCTATCGCGTTGACGGGGGAGCGCAATGGAACCGGTGTCGCATCTCCCCAATGTGACAGCCGGTAGCCACAAGCAATCCGCTCTCCCGTGTTGACAAGGCAGGCCCCTGGGTCACTCTTGAGAGGCGCGTGGGATCAAGCAGACGACAAAAAGGAACGCATTCTCGATGCACGTCATCAAAACTGTTCAAACGACACTCTTCGCCGCCGCTCTGGCGCTGAGCGCCGTTTCCGTAGCCCAGGCGCAGACCGCCGAGGACATCTCCGTGACCAATGGCGACCGTGCGGTCCCCGCCACTGTTGTTATTCCCGAAGGTGAAGGTCCCTTCCCCGCCGTGGTGATGAACCATGGTCATGGCGGCGGCCGCAACGAAGGCGGTGGCTTTGCCCGCCTGGCCGATGCGCTTGCTGAGGCCGGCATCGCCACCATCCGCATGGATTTTGCCGGCGTCGGCGACAGCAAGGCGCCCTGGACCGACCAGTCCCTCTCATCCATGGTCTCGGACTCCAATGCCAGCCTCGCTTATCTCCTCGCCAACTACCCCGTTGATCCGGACCGCGTCGGCATCCTCGGCTACAGCATGGGCGGTCGCGTCGCGCTGACCATCGCCCAGTCGCCCGACAGCACGTACAAGGCCGTGGGCCTCCTGGCGCCCTCCGCCAATCCCGGTGAAGGTCTCATCACCCTTCTCGCCGGTGGCGAAGCGGAAGCCGAAACGCTTTACGCGCAAGCCCAGGGCGAAAAGGGCTATGCAGACTACACCACCCAATATGGCCAGCAGCAGCAGTTGAGCCTGGCCTGGTTCGATGAGATGCGCGCATCGAGCCCGCTCGACGGCATCGACGCCTACCAGGGCCCCATGCTGGTCGTGCACGGCGACAAGGACGAGGTGATCCCACCCGCCCAGAACGAAGCCGTGGTCGCAGCCTATCCAACTGCCAGCATCCTCCTCGTTCCCGAAGCAGACCACGGCTACGGCTTCTATAGCGATCAGCCCGAGGTCTCTTCGGCAGTCGAAGACGCTTTTGCCGACTTCTTCAGCGAGAACTTGAACTAACACCAGCCTTAGGCGGAGCGCCCACCACCGGCAAAGTGGTGGGCGCTCCCTTGCCCGCCCCCGCTCTGCGTCCTATAGCACCCCAACCCCGCTCGGCTCAGGTGCCCACCTTATGACCACGCGTCCGCTTCGCATTGCGCCCTCCATCCTCTCCGCCGATTTCTCCCGGCTGGGCGACGAGATCGCGGCGATCGACGCGGCAGGCGCCGACTACATCCATGTCGACGTCATGGATGGCCATTTCGTACCAAATATCAGCTTTGGCCCGCTGGTCATGGCCTCGGTGCGCAAGTTCACCACCAAGCCCTTTGACGTCCACCTGATGATCGCGCCCGTCGATCCCTATATCGCCGCCTTCAGCAAGGCTGGCGCCGATATCATCACCGTCCATGCCGAAGCCGGCCCCCATCTCCACCGCACGGTCCAGGCCATCAAGGCTGAAGGCAAAAAGGCTGGCGTCGCCCTCAATCCCGCCACCCCCGTTTCAGCGCTGGACAACGTCATTGCCGATATCGACCTCGTCCTCGTCATGTCGGTCAACCCAGGCTTTGGCGGCCAAAGCTTCATCGCGCATTCCCTGGACAAGATCCGCCAGGCCCGCGCCTTGATCGGCGATCGCCCGATCGACCTCGAAGTCGATGGCGGCATCGCCCCGGACAATGCCCGGGCCGTCGTCGACGCCGGAGCCAATGTCCTCGTCGTCGGTTCGTCGATCTATGGCGGCAACGACGACACCACTTACGCGCCGCGCATCAACGCCCTTCGCCAGGCGGCTACCACCCGCATCGCCTGACCCTTCTC
>CAKTFF010000094.1 GCA_934553185.1 uncultured Devosia sp. | reverse complement strand
CGCCACCCGCCGGTCGAGATCGACCTCGAGCCCACTTTCACCGATGATCTGTTCGACCTTGCGCCGCGCCGCGCTTCTGCCACCCAGCGACAGCAGCCCTTGCGTCCCCAGCCGAATATTGTCGAGCCCGGACAGGTTTTCGGCCAGGGCGAAATGCTGATGCACCATGCCGATGCCCGCCGCCAGTGCGGCGCCGGGCGATCCCGGCGGCAGGGTCCGCAGCGACCCATCTTCCCCCGCCACCCGCACCTGCCCCTCGTCCTGGACATAGTGGCCGAACAGAATATTCATCAGCGTGGTCTTGCCCGCGCCGTTCTCGCCCAGCAGCGCCAGGATTTCCCCGCGCCGCAGGCTGAGGTCCAGCCGGTCATTGGCAAGGAGCGCGCCAAACCGTTTGGTGATGCCATCGAGCGAGAGCACGACGCTGTGGTGATGGGTCATTCCCGCTCCGGCAGAAAACCGGGCGCCCGCAAGCGCCCGGTGCGTTTTACATGGTGGAGGACGGTTCGGCGTCGTTGATCTCGACAACAAAAGCGCCCGAGAGAATTTCGGCTTCCTTGGCCTTGGCGGCGGCAACCACATCGGCGCCGGCCAGGGCTTCGTCCACCACCAGGCTCGAGCCGCCATATTCCATGAAGGCATAGATGCCGTAGTCCGACGCGGTGAAGGCGCCCGCCTTGACGTCGGCAATGGCCTTGTCGATCATCGGCGTGCCGTCCCAAAGGGCGCTGGCGAGGATCGTGCCGGGGTAATCCGCCGCCGTGTCGATCACATTGCCGATGGCGAGAATGCCGCGCTCCTTGGCCGCGTCGCTGACGCCGAAGCGCTCGGCATAAAGGATGTCGGCGCCGGCATCGACCATGGCGAAGGCGGCTTCCTTGGCCTTTGGCGGATCATACCAGGAGTTGATGAAGCTGATGGAGAACTTGGCTTCGGGGTTCACCGACAGGGCGCCTGCCATGAAGGCGTTCATCAAGCGGTTGACCTCGGGAATGGCAAAGCCGCCCACCATGCCGATCACGTTGCTCTCGGTCTTGGCGCCCGCGATCATGCCGGTGAGGTAGCTCGGTTCCTGGATGAAATTATCGAAGGTGGCAAAGTTGGGCTCCACCGGCGGCAGGGACGACCCCATCAGGAAGCTGATCTCGGGATAGTCGGCAGCCACGGCGCGGGCCGGCGCTTCCACGGCAAAAGCCTCGCCCACCATAAGGCCAACGCCCTGCTCGGCATATTCGCGCATCACGCGCTCATAGTCGGTCGCCGTGGTGTTTTCCGAATACACATATTCGATCTCGCCGCGCTCCTGCGCTGCCACCAGCGCATTGTGCAGGCGGCTCGCCCATTGCTGCTCAACCGGCACGGTCCAGACTGCGGCGACCTTGAGCACGTCCTGCGCCCAGGCAGCGCCGGAAAGCGCAACGGCCGTGCCGATGGCCAGCGCCGAAACGAAGGCCCGTCGGCCGAGCTTGAAATCATTGAACATCATTGTTCCCCGTCTGAATAAAAAACGCCCACGCTTCCCTGCTGCTCATCTAGGAGGCAAGCCAAAGGGGAGGCAAGACCCAAGATCACCGCGCCCGCCGATGATCGCTAATCTTCCACAGCTCTTGTTTTTACCAGACCACCGGATGGGTCTCGCCTGTCGCCACGTTGACAAAGCCGTTCGGGGCGAGCGGCGATGGCGCCACCAGAACCCAGCGCCAGGGCGCGCAGGTCAGCGTCGCGAAGGCCAGTCGCTCGGGAAAGCCCGGCCACCAGCGCGGCGAAAAGGTCGGCTCATACATCCACTCGATGGTTTCGCCGGCGCGATACAGCGCCTGCATCTCCCCATCGAGCTCGGCGGCTGTCCGCTGCGTCATCAAGCCACCCACCTCGTAGCGCACGGTCGCCAGCAGCTCGCCGCGCCCCACCAGCGCCCAGCCGCCCTGTTGCTCGCGCAGGGCGTTGACGGCCTTGGCCATGGCCGCGTCGGACGAGCCCACGACCCAGATATTGTGCTTGTCATGGCCCATCGAGCAGGCCAGGGCCGTGTCCGCCGTCCGGGGGCCCGTTCCCAGCCAGAACATGGCCGACGTCTTGCCCTCGCCCGAAAAGCGGTCGACGATCGCCCATTTGGTGATGTTGCGCTCCCCATCACGCTGCACCAGCCCATCCACCACCGGCAGTTCGGTTGTGATGAAATTGTCGTCCCAGTGAAAGGGCCGCAGCAGCGCGGCGTTGACGGTGTCCCGCCCCTCGGGCGCCCGAACAGCAAAATCCTCTGCCGTCATCGGGCGGTCGATCTTCACCGTCTCCGTCGCCCATTGCGGCCAGTCGATCCGGGGCACGGGCAAGCTGTAGCTGCGTCCTTGCGACACCTGCTCGCCATCGGCCCAGACCTGGTCAATGGACAGCGTTTCCACATCGTCGAGCAGCACCAGGTCGGCAAAGCGCCCGGGTGCGATCGAGCCCACCCAGGGGGTCAGCCGCATATGGCGGGCCGGGTTGATGGTCACCAGCTGGATCGCCGTTTCTGGCGCCAGCCCGGCTTCGATGGCCAGTCGCACATTGTGGTCGGTGGCGCCCAGCTTGGTCGTGTCCGAACACGAGCGATCATCGGTGCAGAGGGCGAACTGGGACCAGTCCTCCTGCCCCTCCGCCAGAAGCCCGCGGATGATCTCGCCCAGCGAATGGGGCCGCAATTCCATGAACAGCCCGCGCCGCAGCTTGTCGGCCACCTCCTCGGCAGTCCACGCTTCATGATCGGACGCCATGCCGGCCGCAGCAAAGGCGTTGATGTCGTCAATTGCCCGCATCCCCGCCGCATGGCCCTCCACCACGCCACGCTGCTCGAAAGTGGCGCGGATCATGCCCCAGAGCCGTTCATGCGACGGATTTTGGGGGTTCCAGACGGCTGGCCAGTCCATCACCTCGTCGAGCCCTGCCACCATCATCTCGCTGCGGAGAAACGAGCGCTGCTCATCATAGCCGAAAAAACCACCGCCCCATTCATAGGCGGTGGGCGGCACGGCCGAGCCGGGCAGTGGAAAGATCTTCATCGGCGAGCCGGCCAGCCGCGCCTTGAGCCAGAACTCAAGATTATGGGCGCCGTTCACGTTGGAAAATTCGTGGCTCGCTTCGCAGGTCCAGGTGCAGCCAAACGGCAGAACCAGGGCCGCCTCGTGTTCAGGCGTCAGATGGCTCGATTCGATATGCTTGTGCACTTCGCCAAAGCCGGGCACCGCCGACAGGTGCGACCGGTCGACACGCTCGCCGACCGCGCCGGGATATTTGCCAGCGGGACCGACCCAGGCGATGCGGCGTCCGCTCACCACGATCTCCTGGTTATCGTGCCAGCGCCGGCCATGCACATCAAGGAGGCGTCCCACGCGAATGGCGCGCGTCGCCGCCTTCTTGCCGAGCGCCACCAGCGCCAGATGCTGGCGGATGCGCACCTCGTCATCGGCATTGATCAGCAGGTCCGGGAGCAATTCGGTCACGTCTGGAGCCTTTGTTTGGTTGATAAGCGGGTTTACCCACAGACCAGCCTAAAGGATAGGCTTGCGGACAGCCCGCCGTAAAAATAGGCTAAGAGGGAGATCACGGCTTCGCCTGCCTCGGCAGGCTCTTGGACAAGGACCCCCCGCATGAACAAAACGCTGGTCACAGCTCTGGCCATTTCCGCCGCAGCGCTCGTGTCTGCCGCGCCTGCCGCCGCACAGGGCAAGACCCTGACGATTTCGTGGTGGGGCTTCAATGGCGAAAAGCTCGAATCGATCGTTCTGGCCCCCTTCCGCGAACAGTGCGGCTGCGAGATCGTGTTCGAGACCGGCAATAATGGCGAACGTCTCAACAAGATCCAGATCCGCAACGGCGCGGGTGTGGACGTTGCCTATTTCTCCGACAGCTTCAGCCAGCAGGGCATCGAAGCGGGTCTCTTCCAGAAGATCGACCCGGCCAAGATCCCCAACCTCGCCGGCATCTATGATCTCGCCAAGGATCCGCAGGGTGGCTATGGCCCGGCTTACACGATCGGCCGCGTCGGCATCGTCTACGACTCCGCCAAGATCTCCGCCCCGATCACCTCGTGGAACGATCTCTGGCGCGAAGATCTCGCTTCCTCGCTGTCGCTGCCCGGCATCACCACCACGGCTGGCCCGATGGTCGTGATGAAGGCGGGTGAGCATGCCGGCGTCGATGCCTTTGCCGATGCGGATGCCGCCTTTGCCGCCGTTGGGGAGCTCCAGCCCAACGTCGTCAAGAACTACAATACCGGCTCGGAGATGATCAACCTGTTCTCAACCGGCGAGATCACCGCCGCCGTGGCGCAGGATTTCACCCTCGGCCAGATCCAGGCTGCCGTCCCGACCGTTGCCTGGGCCGAGCTGGAGGAAGGCGCCATCGCGACGCTCAACACCGTCAACATTCCCGTTGGCGCGGCCGAACCCGAGCTTGCCCACGAATACATCAACTTCATCCTCTCTCCCGAGATCCAGCAGCAGCTGGCCGAACAGGGCGTCGATGCCCCGGTCGTGACCTCCGTCGAGCTCACCCCCGAACAAGCTTCGCTCTGGACCTATGGCGCGGACCTGATCGCCGGCCTGCAGCTGATCGACTATGCGCAGATGAACGCCGCCAAGACCGAATGGGTCGATCGCTGGAACGAAATCTTCGGCATGTAAGTCGCTCCCGGCGGGGCGGCCCAGGCTGCCCCGCGCTTTTACCCAAGGCCCACACTCATGAATCGCCCTGCCGGCTGGTTATTGGCCGCTCCCGCCACCCTGCTTGTCGTGGCTTTCCTCGTGCTGCCGGTCCTTGCCACCATGTGGACCACCTTCACCACGCCTGCCGGCCCGTTCGCCACCTACCAATCCTTTTTCGGCAGCGGCTTTCGCCGCACCGTGCTGTTCCGCACCATCCAGGTGTCGCTGATCACCACCGCCATTGCCCTAGTTGTAGGTTTCCTCACCGCCTATGTGATCTCGCGCGCGCCGGGGTGGCTCAAATCCATCCTGATCATCGCCGCGGTGTTTCCGCTCCTGACCGGCGTCGTGGTGCGCTCCTTTGCCTGGCTGATCATCCTGGGCAAGAACGGCATCCTCAATTCCACCCTTCTCAATCTCGGCCTCATCAGCGAGCCGTTCCAGATGCTCTACACGCAGGGCGCGGTGATCGTCGCCATGGTCTACCTCTTCGTGCCGCTGATGATCCTGACCCTGGTGGGCGTGCTCGAATCCATTCCCGACGATCTCATCCAGGCCTCCTCTTCCCTGGGCGCCAACCCCCGCGCCACCTTCCTCCAGGTCACCCTGCCGCTCGCCGTGCCGGGCCTCATCGTGGGCGCCGTCCTTGTTTTCACCGGCAGCTTCACCTCCTATGCCACGCCCCAGCTTCTGGGCGGCGAGCAGGTGATGATGATGGGCACGCTGATGTATCAGCAGGCCATGGTCACCTTTGACTGGGTCGCCGCTTCCACCATTGCCGCCGTCATGGTCGTCATCACCATCGCCATCGTGGCACTGATGAACGCCTTTGCCCGCCGCCTCAACCCGCAGACCGTGTGATGACCCGCCCGATCCATCCCCTCCTCATCGCCGGCACGGTGCTGGTCTTCCTGTTCCTGGTCGGGCCGCTGGTGATCGTGCTGGGCGCCGCGCTCAGCGACACCACCTTTCTCACCTTCCCGCCGCAGGGCCTGTCCTTGCGCTGGTTCGAGAACATCTTTGCCATCGACGCCTTCCGCCGCACCATTCTCACGAGCCTCCAGATCGCGCTCCTGTCCACCGTCATTGCCCTCCTGATCGGCATCCCGGCGGCCTATGCGCTTAACCGCTACCGCATCCAGCTCCCCGGCTGGCTGGCGACCCTGTTCATCCTCCCGGTGCTCGTGCCCGAGCTGGTGCTGGGCTTTTCGCTGCTCAAAAACCTCGCCGTGCAGTTCAACGCACCCATCTTTATCGCCCTCCTCTTCGGCCACGCGCTCCTCGTGCTGCCCTATGTGGTGCGGGTGATCGGCGCCTCGCTCGCCTCGTTCGACTTTTCCGTCGAGGAAGCCGCGATCAGCCTGGGCTCGCCGCCGCTCAAGACGTTTTTCACCATCCTCCTGCCCAATGTCCGCTCGGGCGTCATTGCCGCCTTCATTCTCGCCTTCATCACCTCGATCAACGATGTGTCCATTTCCATCTTCCTGACGGGACCGGGCCTTTCGACCCTCCCCATTCAGCTTCTGGCCCATATGGAACAGTTCTTTGATCCCACCGTGGCTTCGGTCTCGGTGCTGCTGATGATCCTTACCGTGGCCGTTATGGCCGTGGTCGAGCGCACGCTCGGCCTGACCTTCCTGGCCAAATAACCCATGACTCAGTCCCTTACCCTCGACCGCATTTCCGCCCATTACGGCACCACGCAGGTGCTGGAAAACCTTTCCCTCGCCGTTGCCGAGGGCGAGCTGGTCTCGCTGCTGGGCGCCTCGGGCTGCGGCAAGACCACCACCCTGCGCCTTGTCGCCGGCTTCCTGCAGCCCACCTCCGGCACCATAACCCTGGGCGGCCGCGACCTCACCAGCCTGCCGCCGCACCAGCGCGACATCGGCCTCGTGTTCCAGAACTATGCGCTCTTCCCCCACCTGTCGGTCGCCGACAATGTGGGCTTCGGGCTCAAGCAGCGCCGCATCGCCGGTCCCGAGAAAACCAAACGCGTCGCCACGATGCTGGATCGCGTCGGCCTCGCCCACCTCGCCGATCGCCTGCCCGGAGCCCTGTCGGGCGGGCAGAAGCAGCGCGTCGCCCTCGCCCGCGCGCTGGTGATCGAGCCACCGCTCCTGATGTTCGACGAGCCGCTGAGCAATCTCGACGCCAAGCTGCGCATCGACATGCGCGTCGAGATCCGCCAGCTCCAGCGGGCCAATGGCACGACATCGGTCTATGTCACCCATGACCAGGAAGAAGCCTTTTCCATCTCCGATCGCGTCGCCATCATGCATCAGGGCCGCATCATGCAGCTCGACACGCCCGAGCGGCTGTATCAGCGCCCCGCCAATGCCTTCGTCGCCCGCTTTGTGGGCTTCGAGAACCTCATCCCCATGACGGTCACCGAGCGCGACGGCGCCAAGATTTCCGCCCAGACCGAAGGCGGCGTCAACCTCACCCTGTCGCTCGAACAGTTCGGCGAGATCCCCGACCGCTTCATTCTCGCCTGCCGCGCCGATGGGCTCCAGGTGTCCGACAATCGCGCCGTGGAAGGCATTCCGGCCACTTTGGGCCTCCGCACCTATCTCGGCCGCGCCTACCAGTACCAGACCCAAACCCCCGCCGGCGCGCTGCTTGCCAATGGTCCGCTGTCGCGTCCGCTCGAATCGGGCACCGGCGCCAAGCTCGTTCCCGTGCCGGAGCAATGCACCATCCTCGCCCCGGAATGACCATCCTCCTTACCAATGCCTGGGTCCTCACCCTCGACGACGCCCTTGGCGAGCACAATCCCGGCTGGGTGCAGGT
>CAKTFF010000093.1 GCA_934553185.1 uncultured Devosia sp. | reverse complement strand
GGGGCGAGCGATCATGCCCCAACCTGGATCGAGCTTGCGCTTTAGCGCTGCGCCGTCACCGAAGGACGACCGCCGACGCGATCGCGAATGGCATATTTGTCCGCTTCGCTGACCGAGCGCGACAGCACCAGTTCGGCCAGCAGGCCCGTGCTGATGAATTGCCCGCCGAACAGGGTCAGCAGCATGCCCAGAAACAGCAGCGGCCGATTGCCGATCGGGCCGGCGCCGATCAGCCAAAGAACGCCGAGATAGCTAAGGCACAGGCCGCCACCCAGAAGCATCAGCAGGCCCAGCGCGCCAAACACATGGCCGGGCCGTGTGGCATAACGCGTCGTCATGGCGACGGTGAGGAGATCGAGCCCGCCCTTGATCAGCCGCCCGGCGCCAAACTTGGAGCGGCCGAAGCGGCGCGGATGGTGCTGCACCGCCAGTTCGGCGATGCGGAAGCCGCGCGTATGGAGCAAAGCCGGCACGAAGCGGTGCAACTCGCCATAAAGGTCGAGATCAACAAGCGCTTCACGGCGATAGGCCTTGAAGCCGCAATTGTGGTCGCGCAGCGCCAGGCCAAAGGTCTTGTTGACCACGGCGTTGAAGAGCTTTGACGGCGCCGTCTTGCCAAAAGGGTCGTGGCGCTGCTTTTTCCAGCCGCAGACCACATCGGCGCCTGCGTCGATGGCGGCGATGAAGCGCACCAGTTCGGCCGGATCGTCCTGGAGGTCCGCATCCATGGTGATGACCACTGCGCCGCTCGCCTCGCGGAACCCGGCGGAGAGCGCCGCTGACTTACCGAAATTGGTGCGAAAATTGATCAGCACCACATTGCTGTGGGCGCCGGCAAGCCCGCGGCACACCGCTTCGCTGCCATCGCTGCTGCCGTCATTGATGAAGATGATCTCAAACGAGATGCCGGCTTTGTCCAGCGCCTGTCGGATCTGGTCATGGAGCGTCTCGAGTGTGTCCACTTCGTCGAGAAACGGGATCACCACCGACACGGCGGGAGGCGGCATTTCGAACTGGTCGCGGCGTGGCTCGAACGACATGGCTTCCCCTCCCTGTGGGGCCTCCAGCATAGGCAGGCGAGGTGTAGGAGATATTAACTATGCCCGCGCAATGTCGCGGCGGGAGCCACCGACCAGACCATGCTTGTGCCGCTTGCGACTGCCCTTGCCATTTTCGCCCTGTTGAGCCTGCCCGGCTGGATCCTGGCTGGTGGTCGGGGGCGCAGCTTGCCCTTATGGGTGGCAGCGGGCTTTGCGAGCCAGTTCGCCGTGATTCTCCTGTCGGCTCTTATGGCGCGGTTTTCACCCGTTCAGCTCGATACGCGCTGTGCGCTGGCGCTTGCCCTGGCGCTGTCGTGCGCAGCCTTACTGTTGCGGCGAGGGGAGCCGTGGGTCTGGCCCGGCAGACCCGACGCCTGGTTGCTCGCGGTGCCGGTTCTTGCAACCTTGCTGGCCGCCACCATCACCTTTTTTGCCGTAAGCGGTTCAGAGCGAGGACTGCTTGTGCATGCCTGGTTCAATGCCGATGGCTTCAAGCATCTGGGCCACACGCAGTCGCTCTTGGCTATGGGCATGCCCGCTCGTGATATTTTTGGCGGCGGCGAACCGCTCGCCTATTATTGGCTGTTCTACATCGTTCCCGCCAGTGCTGCGGCCTGGCACGGCGATGCGGCTGCGGCCCTGATCGCCAGCGGTCTGGTGCAGACATTTGCCTTCTGGATCGTGTTGGGCGGATTGCTGCGCAGCGCGGGAGCCGGTCCGCGCCTTGCCGCCGCCATTCTGCTGATTGCCTGGTTGTCGCCGACGCTGGACGGGATTCTGGCGCTGGTGGCCACCGGCTGGGACTGGATGCGCGTGGCAACCGACGTCAATGTCGAAAACGGACTGCTGAGTGCCAGCCGGCTGTTCCGCTCCACGCTTTATATTCCGCAGCATCAGTTGATGCTGGCCGGTCTTCTCAGCTGGGGTGTGTTGCGCGCGGCTTCGTCCCGACCCTTGCGCCTTCTGGCCCTCGCCCCGTTGGTAGCAGCGGGAGCCGTATCGACCCTGTTCGGGGTAGCGTGCCTTGCGGTCTTTGCGGCAACACAGCTGCTGGACCAGCGAGAGGGCTGGATAAAGCGGATCGGCACCATAGCCGTGGTGGGGGTGCTGGCTCTGGCCGTGCCACTTGTGCTCGGCGTGGTCGAGGGCGGCAGCGGGCTTGATAGTCCGATCTTTGATCGTGAATCGGGACCTGGACCGCTGCAAAGGCTGCTACTGGCGCTGCCCGGCATAATTGTGCTGTATGGCGCCAGCCTCTTGGGCCTTGTGGGGCTCTGGCGCGCCTGGAGAGAGCCAACCCGAGCGGCGCAGACGGACAACTCGCTAATATTCGCCACGGCGCTTACAATCGTCGGCATTGCCACTCTGCTTGCCTTAACGCTGGTCGAAAACGCCCGGCTCTCCATGGAAATGCAGCTTCGCGTCAGCCTTTTGCCGCAGGTGGGACTGGCGCTTGGCGTTGCCTTTCTTTTGGGGGCGCACAACAGGCGCCCCGTGCCACCGATCTGGGGCACCATGGCCCTGCCGCTCTTGGTCATGGGCATGGCGACCCCGGTGATCGACACGATCTGGCACATGGCATCGGCGCAGCGCTGGACTATTTCCGTGCCCG
Source organism: uncultured Devosia sp. (assembly GCA_934553185.1). Taxonomy (GTDB): domain Bacteria; phylum Pseudomonadota; class Alphaproteobacteria; order Rhizobiales; family Devosiaceae; genus Devosia. Next base: position 4,931 of record CAKTFF010000093.1, on the reverse strand, counting down.
CCGACGATCTGGCGGTGCTGCAGGCGCTGAACGAAGAGGCGCCGCGCGATGCGCAGGTGCTGAACTATCCCGAACTGCCCTTTGTGTCGGGCGGCCGCGACATCTGGGCACCCATTTTTGCGGGCCGCACCACACCCGTGTCGTTCCGCTCCACAGCCTGGGGCGAACAGGAGCGCTTGCTTGACGCTGTTGCTGCCTTCTACGCGGGGAGCGGCCCCCTACCGCCGGGGAACTATGGCTATGTGTATCTCAGCCGCAGCCTTCATCCGCAGAGCTTTCCGGCGTTGATGGCGGCCATGGGTGCCGATGCCGATTGGATGCGGGCGCAGTGCCGCCCCGATGCCTGCATCTGGCAGCGGCGCTAAGGGCGCAAATGGAGGCGCTGCTGACAGGCGAGTCCGGCGGCAAACAGCGCCACATCGCCAAGGAGCGACACAAGGCGCATCGCGGCCAGCACCAGGAGCGCCGGTTCGACGCCAATGACGCCGGACAGCATGGCAACGCCCGACGCTTCCCGAATGCCCAAACCGCCCGGCGCCAAAGGCACGACGAAACCGGCGAGCCAGGACAGGAGAAAGAGGCCTCCGACCAAGGGCAAGGCCGTTTGCGCCACGCCAAAGCTCCAGCCGCAAAGCGCTGCGAGGGCCGCGAGACCGGAAAAGAAGAGCAACTGCAACATGGCACCGGTGATGACCACGCGCGTGGGAAGGTGACGCCGCACCAGGGCAAGAACCACAAGCGCTGCCACCAGCGCGGCAACAAGGGCGAATACCAGCCATGGTGGTTCGCTCATGCCGCTATAGGCGCGTGCGGGCGCAAGCAGCAGCAGCGCCACGGCGAGGGGGCAGACGACATGCAGCGCCACCTCCAGCACCGACCCTTGCGCCATCGCCACCTGGCTCCAGCCAAGACGCTGGCCCAGCACCTGCCGCGACCCATATTGCAGTATCGAGCCCGGCACATATTTGGGCAGGATCGATGTGCCATAAACGGCGATGGCTTGGCGGAGGCTGATCGTTGCCCCTCGCGCTCCGGGGGCCAGTGACCAGCTGCGGGCAAGCAGCAGCAGCAGCAGGCCATAAGACAGCCCCGCACCCCCGATCAGTGCCAGGTCAGTCCACCCCACTTGCGCCAGCACATGGGCGGTGCCTGCCTCCATCACTGTGAGGCCAAGAAAAACCAGCGACAGGATGGATACGACAAGAATGCCGGCGGTGCGGAACCGATGGTTGTCGCGCAAAGCGCGGGCAGTGGCGACCAGCCGCGTCAGGGCCATGGACCGGAGGCAAGGACGCTGGTGTGGTCCGGATAGGGCACGCAATAGGAGAGCCCATGGTAATGGGTCTCGCGCAGCCCGCATTGTTCAATGGTATCGCGGTAGCGGCGACGGCCGCTGTCGTCGAACACCACGATACCGTCCGGCTGCAGATGCGACAGGGCGCGTGACAGACACGCCGCGCGCAGCCGACCGTCCACTACAATGAGATCGTACAGCCCCGTGCCATCGATGCTGCGCACGTAAGCCTGCTCGTCCGCCACGCCCAACGGGTCAAACCCGGCCACAGTGAGCGAAACATGGGGGTAGCCGGCCAGTTTGGGTGCAAGCTGCCCGGCCCAGCCGCTGTCATGCTCAACGCTTGATACGCTTCCGGCACGGCGTGCCAGCCAGACTGTGCTGGCGCCGCTGCCATATTCAAAGACGCGCGCTTGGGGGCGACGGGAAAGGAAGGCTTCGACATCGCCGGTCGCCGCCACATTCCACCAGGGAATGTCGAGCGCGATCATCCGATCGAGGTGGTAAATCGCGCCCAGGCTGAGAAGCCAACACTGCCCTGCGGAAATCGGCTTACCTGTCCGCAGCGCGTAACGGGCAGCGCCGCCGGGGACCAGCATGGGCATCGCCTGCGCCATGCGCACATAGACCTGCTTGAGCATGGAGCCTCCGAACCGTTCCGCCTCAGTGTGGCAGACGGCGCGTTAAGGACGCCCTACAAAGGCATTGCAAGGGAAGGTTCAGTCGCGATCTTCGACGCGGCGATAAAGCCGCACCATGGTGGTGGGCTGGCCTTCCTGTTGGAAATATACCCGCACCCGCAAATCCTGGCGGTGGCCGCTGCGCACAAGACTTTCGCCAATGGCGAGCCGTGCGGCTTCTTCGGGAGAGCGCGCGCCTGTTATGGAGAGTTCCTCGGGCGCGTCGGGATTGGTTCGGAGATCAACAATGCGGAAATTAGCAGCCATGGCCCTCGTTACCATAGCGAAAAGCAATGCAAACTAACGTGCGTTAATGCAATGAAACGGCTGTGCCTTCCCAGAGGGAGCAACCATCCTCAGCAGGTAAAGTTCCGCGAGAACAGGGGACGATTCATGATCCAGGACATGCCAAGCGTTGAAGATCTGCTGCAGCCCTTCTTCAGCAAGATCCGGCTGCGTGACAATCTGGGCCCTGACGAGCAACGGGCGATCGCCGAAGCGGCGGGGCAGCAGTTGCATTTCACGGCAGGCGCCGATCTCGTCAGCGAAGGCAGCCGGCCGGTGCGAAGCATGCTGGTGGCCACGGGCCTCACCTGTCGCTATCGCATGCTTCCTTCAGGTCAGCGGCAACTGACAGCCTTCCACCTTCCCGGCGACTTCGTTGATCTCCACAGCTTTCTGCTCAAGGAAATGGATCATTCGGTCGGCGCCCTGACGGACTGCACCATTATCACCTTTCCCCATGATCGTCTGGTCAGGCTCACCGAGCGCTTTCCCCATCTGACGCGTCTCCTCTGGCTGATGACGCTTCTCGACGGCGCGATCCATCGCGAGTGGCTGGTGGGCATGGGCCGGCTGTCCGCGCCGCAGCGAACCGCGCATGTGATCTGCGAAATCTATTTTCGGCTGGAAGCGCTTGGCTTGGCGCAGGACAACCGCTTTGCCTTCCCGATCACCCAAGCTGCGCTCGCCGATGCCGTCGGCATCTCCACGGTTCATATCAACCGCGTCCTGCAGGAACTGCGGCAGCGCGATCTCATCGTGTGGGAAGGGGGCACTATGGAGATTCTGGATCTGGAAAGGCTGACGCGCGCCGGCCAGTTCGATCAGCGTTACCTGCACATGGTCCAGGAACCCCGCTGACCCACTGAGGCGGCGCCTTTTGGCTCGCAATCCTGTGCATGCAGGAGTGCAATTGTGAAGGATCGTTATGGGCCACGCGGCGTTCCGAAATCGCGAAACAAAGCGGCGAGGCCCCATCATGATTGCCCGAACTATTCACGTCCTTGTTGTTGAAGATGAGCCTTTGATCCGGCTCGATGTCGTCGACAATCTGGAGCGCGAAGGGTTTACCGTTTCGGAGGCAAGCAATGCCGACGAGGCAATCGCCGTCCTCTCCACGAGTTCCAACATCGAACTGATGTTTACCGATATCGACATGCCTGGCAGCATGGACGGCCTCAAGCTGGCATCCGCCGTGCGTGACCGCTGGCCGCCCATCAAGATCATCGTGACATCGGGGCACAAGATCGTCGAGATCACCGATCTCCCCGATGGAAGCCTGTTTTTCTCCAAGCCCTATCGGCACGCCCCCATCACCGAGTCGATCAGAACGCTGCTGGCAGCCTGAAGCGACCGCCGAAACAAAAACGCCGCCAGTGATGGCGGCGTTTCTCATTGTTGAACTTGGCGTTAGATGAAGCTCTTGGCTTCATCTTCAGTGGGCAGACGGCCATTGGGCGTCATGCGATTAACGGCCTGTGGCAGGGTCTTCGACAGCCTTTCCAGCAGGTCTTCGCGGCTGAGGCCGGTCTGCTCCTGCAAGGCGGCAATGGTGTCGGGCCCAAGGGTGCGTTCGAGTTCATCGGTTCCGATGTCTTCGTTATCACCGTCGTTGACCCAGCTCTGCGCCTTGCGGCCGGCGCCTTGACCCTCGAACTGCTTCATGAGGTCACCCAGGCCGCCGCTCAGGATGCCGCCAAGGCCACCCGCCCCGGCACCACCCAGCATTCCGCCGAGATTGCCAAGACCGCCGCCTGTCGATGCACCACCACCGCCAAAGAGGCCGCCGAGCGCGTCGCCGATTCCACCGCTGGAGGTGCCATCGGGACGACGGCTCCCGCCCGCGGCGTTCCCCATGTCGCCCAGCACGGAGCCGAGCTTGTCACGGTTCTGATATCCTGCCACGGCCAACAGGCCGAGCAGCGCGATCATCGATGGCATTCCTTTGGCCATGGTGGCCTCCTTTGGTTTGTCTGCCTTAGCGTCGGCGGGCGATCAGGCCCCAGACGAACAGAATAATGATCGAACCAACAATGGCGCCGATCAGCCCGGCACCTTCGCCCGGCGCGTACCAGCCGAGAGCCTGGCCAAGATAGGACGCAACAAACGCGCCGACGATGCCGAGGATGGTGGTGAGGATGAAGCCGGATGGCTCGTTGCGGCCCGGCATGATGAACTTGGCAATAACGCCGGCGATGAAGCCGATAATGATGGTCCAGATAATACCCATGACGCTCTCCAGTGTTGGTTTGCGAGCAACGTACGGCATTGCGGCTGGTTCCCCCCTCACCCGGGGGTGGTACGATGCAAAAGAAGCTTGGCCACACTGCACTTGGGCAGCAACCAGCGTGTGGAGCCCCGCGTTCATGTGGACTTCACCAAGGAACCACATCTATGCCGGACGCGCCGTCATCCTCCCGCCAGATCCTACCCGGAAACTTCACGCAGCTCGGGGCCAACTGGGACGGCGAGGGCACCAACTTTGCCATCTTCTCGGCCTATGCGAGCCGCGTCGAGCTCTGCCTTTTCGATGAAGCCTCCGGGGCTGAAGTCGAACGGCTGACCCTGCCCGAATACACCAATGAAATCTGGCACGGCTATGTGCCTGGCGTGGGACCAGGCCAGCTTTATGGCTATCGCGTCCATGGGCCCTTTGATCCCGAAAACGGCCATCG
>CAKTFF010000092.1 GCA_934553185.1 uncultured Devosia sp. | reverse complement strand
GGCCCGCGTTCAACCATCACCGTTGCGGCAAAGAACAGGAGAACCAGGACGATGCCCAGCCAGAACCAGCCATTGGCCAATGTGTTGGTGATGGGTGCCGGGGCTGCCCCGACCACATAGGGCGCGAACCACTTGACGTGAGCATAGGCAGGGGTGGCCGAGCAAACCGTCGCGAGGGCCGCAATCACTGCGCCCGACGACAATCCTATCGCTCTAGCCCTGTTTGCCGATGCACCGTCCTTGCTCGTAATCATTTGAGACTCCTTGCCGAGAGCACTTGCTCTGTTGAGGCCGGCATTAGCATCGGCCGGGAGCCTGTTCCTTGATCTGGATCAAGGCGCGCGAGCACCCTTGGTGCTCGACTAGGGCAAAGATGCAAGCAAGGAAGCCGAAAATGGATTGGTGGAAGTGGATTGGCGGGGGTGTTCTTCTCGCCGCTTTCGTGGGCTCATTGGTGGTGCGGGACGAGCCGGCAGCGGCGGTGGCAAGCCTGCCCCTGCCCGCAAGCTGCGGTGACCAGCAAGCCGATCACGGCGGCGCATCGATGCAGGAGCATATCGACATGATGGCGGCCAGTGCCGACGCCGGACATGCGGCCTTGATCCAGACCATGGAGCCGATGCATTCGGACATGATGCGCGGCATGACGGCAGCTGAATTCCAGACAGCCTTTGTGTGCAGCATGATCCCGCACCATCAAGGCGCCGTGGAAATGGCGATGGTGGCCCAGCAGTATTCAGACGATCCGTGGATCGAAATGTTTGCGCAGGAAATCATCAGCACGCAGCAGGTGGAGATCCGGGAGATGCATGCCTGGCTGGCACGCCTCGCGCGCTGACGCGCTTAATCAGCGACGCTGTAATGGATGGGCTTGAAAGAGCCGCCATTGCTGGCGGGGGCGGAGCAGGCGGTGAGGCCGATGATGAGGTCCATGCGGGCCCGGAAGCGGATGTGGTCGCCGGCTTTGCTCAGCGGCGGCAGAACTTTGAGCTTGCCGGTTTCGCCATCGACAGGGACGTTCATGAAGCAGTTGAAGGCAATGGGAATGTCGTCTTCGGCAATGCCGTAGCCTTCAAGCGCGTGGTGGAGATTGCCCAGGCATCCCTGATGGGGCGGCTCGTTGTCGTAGCAGAGCCGGAAGGTGGCTTCGCTGCAGGGGGTAAGGAGGAAATCGTGGCGCCCCACGGTGTCCTCGATGATTTCGAGCATGACGTTGGATCGGTTGGAATAGAGCAGGTTTCCCGTCGTCAGATAGATGCTCTCGGCATAGTCGAGCGTGCGGCCCGAGGAAATCATCTCGCGGGTGTCGCTGCGCGAAATCGCCAGCAAATCGGCCACCTGGCCGCCCTGGGGGTCGATCACCGTCAGGGTCTGGCCGGCACGCAGCTCAAAAGACGCACCGGAACGGGGCGGGATGGCGTGGATCTCAGTCTCAGTCACGTGGTGGGCTCCTCGGCCAGGGGATCGGCCGCCTGGGGCTTTGTGGCATTGCGGTGATAGGGGCAGGCCCAGCCTTCGTCGACCGCACGGCCGCTATATTGGCGCGCTTCGGAGATACTGCCGTGGCGCGCCAGCATTGGATTGAGGCTGCCAGCCAGTTCAAGATCACGATCCAGGATGGCGCCGCGCAGCTTTTCGTAGCGGTTCTGCTCGCGCAGGGTTTCGAACTGGTCGTGCAGATTAAAGATCATGGCGGGCGAGCTGAAGCGCCGGGCCGGGCGGCTGGCATGGGGATGAAGGCCAACCACAAAAAAGGCTTCGCCACCAAAGCTGAGGGAGAAATGGGGGTCATCGGGATCGGGGCTGACACGGGGGTCGGGCGTTTGTCCGCGCCAGGCGTCTTTTTCGGTCAGCGACTGGACGCGCTCCCACAGGTGCTTTTCGAATTGTTCTTCGCTGAGGTCATCGGGACCCTCGAAGATCACGGCAAAGCTGGTGAAGAGCTTGGGCTGCTCGCGATAGCGCCAGGCAAACTGCATCAGCTGATCCTGGATTTCCACGTCGTTCCAGGAAGAAGCTATGGAGCGGGCCGAATAGGCATGAAGCTGGCCTTTTCCCAGGGCGGATTTGGCGCCCACGCAGGGGAAGCCGGGAGCCTGGATGAACTGGGCCAAGGCGGATGTGCTATCAAGCAGCATGGAACTCAACTGACTGACTCTGAAACTAGAGCACCATCAAGCGTTAAGCGGCGGTTGGCGTTCCATCACAAGCGGTTGCGGACGCCGATCTCGGTTAAGAGCCAAAGGAGAAGGCTAGCGGCGCGGCGCGGCGTGTTCTAGCGTTCGGGGGCAAACAGTTTCAGGCACGGCATGGCACAGCAAAGCGACGTCCTCGTTCTCGGGGCGGGGATCGTGGGGATCTCCACCGCAATTCACCTGCTGCGGCGGGGGCGCAGCGTTTCCCTGATCGACAAGAATCAGCCCGGGCGCGAAACCAGCTTTGGCAATGCCGGTATCATCCAGCGCGAGGGCGTGCGGCCGCATGCCTTTCCGCGCGACCTGCATATGCTCATGCAGGTGGGGCTGCACCTGTCGACCGCCGCGCGCTATGAGCCGCTGGCCCTGCCCCGGCTGGCGCCGGCCTTGCTGAAATACTGGTGGGCGTCCTCGCCCGAAAGCTACAAGAAGGTGGTGCAGAGCTATGCGCCCCTGATCGGGCGATCGATCATCGCCCATGCCGACCTGATGGCCGAAGCGGGGCCGGAGGCGGAGGCGCTGGTCAGCAAGACGGGGTGGCTGCTGGCATTTCGCTCGGATAAGGGCCTGCGCGCGGAAGCGCATAAGGCGCAGGAAGATGCCGAGCGGTTCTCCATCGGCCACCGGGTGGTGGAATGGCCTGAACTCAAGACGCTTGAGCCCGCGCTCAAGGGGGGTCTTGCCGGAGCGGTGTTGTGGACCGACCCCTGGACGGTGCGCGATCCGGGACAGCTCGTGGCGGAGTATTTCGCCTTGTTCGAGCGGCTGGGCGGGCGGTTTGTTCGGGGCACGGCGGATGGGCTGACCGCGGAGAGCGGCGGCTGGAGCTCGGTGGTAGATGGAGTGCGCCACGAGGCCAAGCAGGCGGTGATTGCCCTGGGACCTTGGGCGCCTGATGTGCTGGAGCGGCTTGGCTATCGGCTGCCGCTGTTCGTGAAGCGCGGCTACCATATGCATTACGACACGCAGAACGGCGCGCAGCTCAACCGGCTCGTTCTTGATGCGGAAGTGGGTTATGCGCTGGCGCCGATGGCGCGGGGTATCCGGCTAACCACGGGAGCCGAGTTTGCCATGCGCGATGCGGCGCCCTCCCCGATCCAGCTCGGCAAGGCGGAAAAAGCGGCGCGCGAGCTGCTCGATCTTGGCCGGGCGCTGGATGATCAGCCCTGGAAGGGGGCGCGGCCCTGCACGCCGGACATGATGCCCATTATCGGCAAGGCGCCAAGGCACGAAGGGCTTTATGCCGGGATCGGGCATGCGCATCATGGCTTTACGCTGGGGCCGGCAACGGGGGAATTGCTGGCGCAGGCGATGACCGGGGAAGCCACGGCGATCGACATCAAGCCGTTCGGGATGGAGCGCTTTTTGGCGCGGTAGAAAAGGGGCAGAGTGGATTGAGACCACCCTGCCCCGCTTGCGTTTTGTTTCAGCCGATGGCGCTGTCGCTGTTGATGAACAGGGTCAGCGTGCCGCCCTGCATGGTGGCGCCGATCACCTCTTCGAGGGGAATGCTGGCGCCGTCGAGGACGTCAGAGACGGCGGGGTTGGCGGCAAGGGCGGCCTGGATGGCGTCCATGTCGGGGTCCACCAGCATGCGCTCGCAGCCCGTGATGCTCACCAGTTCAAGGCTCGAGGCTGCAACCACGGCCTGTGGGGTGACCACGGCGCCGCGAGCCAGCGCCAGCACGCCAATGTCGCAGCTGAGGGCGGCGATGCCCGAGGCACCGCCGGTTGCGGAAGCGACGAGGGTGCCGCTAGCGGTGGTGCCGGTGTCACTGCCGCCTGAGCTCAAGACGCTGGGAAGGGCGCCGGTATTCGTGCCGTTCTGGTTGCGGCCACTGGTGTTGTCGCCATTGCCACCCGTGTCGCTGTCGGTGCCACCATTATCGGGATCGAGGCTACCAACAGTGCCGGTATCGCCGTCTGTATCGGTGCCGTCGTCGGCATCGGTCAGGCCGATATCGAGCAGTTCATCGACGCTGACATCAGCGAGGTCGCCATCCGTGCCGAGCAGGCGGACGGTGATGGCCGATTGCAGTTGTTCGGGCAGGAGGTCGAGGTCGATCTCGGCCAGTTCGTCGCGCGATAGGAGGTCGAGGTCGATGGCGGCGAGGTCCGCGACGCCCGCATCGGCCAGATCGCCGCCGGTGGCGAGGAGGCGCAGCTGGGCCAGAGTGCGCAGGTTCCCGGGCAGGAGATCAAGGTCCAGTTCGGCCAGTTCGTCCTCGGACAGGAGGTCGAGGTCGGCGGCGGTGAGATCGCCCGCCGCCAGATCGGCGAGGTTGCCGTTGTCGCCCAGAAGCGCGACCCGGGCGGTGTCATCGAGGACGAAGACTTCGGTGGCGCCGTTTTCCGCGACTTGGACGGCTAGCACATCATCGAGGTCGATGCCTTGGCTGGCAAGGATAGCGCTCAATTCGCTGCTGTCGGAGAGGGCCGACAGGAGATCGTTTCGACCGGCGCCGCCCGCATCAACTGCTGCCTGGATGTCGGCCAGCCCCCCCGTGCCCAGAAGATCGGCCAGCGCGGTGATGGAGACGCGGCGGTCGTCGATGGCCGCATCAAGGTCGATGTCGGCGAGGTTTGGATCGGCGATCAGCTCAATCAGCGTCTCGGCGCGGTCCGCTTCGCTGCCTAGCGCGCTGATGCGCACGTCGCCGGTGATCAGATTGGTGCCGGAGGCCGAGTTGGTCGCGGGGCTGGTGAGGTCCACATTGGCTTCGATCGCGGCCGGGTCGCTGCGGGTTGGAGCGCCCAGGTCGATCAGTGTGCCGCCATTGGGGCCGGTGGCGCCGCCACGATCCAGATCGACATCGACGACGCGGTCACTGCCAAGATCGACGCCGATTACGTCATCGTCACGGTCGCGATCCCCGCTGCCGCCGAGGTCGACATCCACCAGGCGCCCTTCGTCGCGGTCCTCGTCGTCGCTGTTGATGTCGAGATCGACCACGTTCCGGTCATCGTCATCCGAGCCGCCGACATCGAGATCGACGTCGAGGCCTTCGTCGGAGTCGCGGTCGGTATCAAGATCGACGCTGACGCCACGGTCGTCGTTATCATTGTCGTCGAGGTCGGCGTCGACATCAACGAGGTTATCTCCGCCCACTTCAACATCGACACCGGCGCCGCCGAGGTCGATGCTGAGGCCCTGTGCATAGGTCAGCTGGGTGGAACACAGAAGTGCGGCTGCCAGTGCAGCCGTCGTCAAGTAGCTGTTCGTTCGCATAGTCCGCTCCTAGAAAAGAGTGGCTTGGCAACGTGGGTGCGACGATTTGGGTGCAAGCCACCCAAGGTCGCCGTTAACAGCGATTTACCGTGCTGGCGAAAACTGAAGGGATCGCCCCAAAGTTGCGGCGATCCCCCTTGCTGAATGTTTAGCGCAGCCAGCCACTTGCACGCGGCAGGAGTTCCATCTGGCCCCCTTTGGTCGCTTCGTCGATGCGGGCGATCTCCTCTGGGGTGAGTTCGAGGTTGTTGAGGACACCCAGATTGTCCTTGAGCTGATCGAGATTGCGCACGCCGATCAGCGCCGAGGTCATTTCCGGGCGGCGCAGCACCCAGGAGAGAGCCAGCTGCACCATGGTCTGGCCACGGGAGCGGGCGATTTCACCCAGCTTGTCGACCGCGTCGAGCACCCGGGGCTCGATATGGCTGGCGCGCAGCGTCCCTTGCGGATTGCCGCCACGGGTGCCTTCGGTGCCCCCCTGGTTGTATTTGCCCGAAAGAACGCCCTGCGCGAGTGGGGAAAAAGCGATCATGCCGATGCCCAGTTCGCCGCAGGCATCGATCGTATGGTCGGTTTCGATCCAGCGGTTGATCACCGAATAGCTGGGCTGGTGGATGGTGGTGGCGACGCCCATTTCACCAAGGATGCGGTAGGCCTCGCGCGTTTCCTTTTCGGGATAGGAGGAAATGCCGACATAGAGCGCCTTGCCCGATTGCACCGCTGTTGCCAGCGCGCCCATGGTTTCCTCGAGCGGGGTTTCGGGATCGAAGCGGTGGGAATAAAAGATATCGACATAGTCGAGACCCATGCGGCCCAGCGACTGGTCGAGGCTGGCCAGCAGATATTTGCGCGAGCCGAAATCGCCATAGGGGCCGGGCCACATGGTGTAGCCGGCCTTGGTGGAAATGATCAGTTCGTCGCGGTAGGGACGGAAGTCGCGCGCCATGACCTGGCCAAACAGTTCTTCGGCAGAACCGGCGGGCGGGCCGTAATTGTTGGCGAGATCGAAATGGGTGACGCCGGCGTCAAAGGCGTGGCCCAGGATTTCCATGGCGGAGGGGTAATCGCGCGTGCCACCGAAATTCTGCCAGAGACCCAGGCTGATCACCGGGAGCTTGAGGCCGGAGCGCCCCGATCGGCGGTATTGCATGGTGTCATAGCGCGCCGTATCGGCCCGATAGGTCATGGTGTGTCTCCCAACGATTTAGCGATTTGGCTTCGGCTTGTGCCTGATGATATGAGCCAGGCGGATCAAAGAGACCGACGCCTATGACCGCCAATCTGCCCCAGACCACGCTGCCATACAAGGTTATGGCAATCTATAAGTTTGCCGACTTGCCCGATGCCGCGCTCATTCAGCCGGTTCTGGCCCAGTTCTGCTGCGCCCGCGCCATCAAGGGCACGCTGATCCTGGCGCCAGAGGGGATCAACGGCACGGTGGCAGGACTGCCCGAAGCGATGGACCAGCTTGCCGCGTGGCTGCTGGATGGACCCATGCTGGGCAGACGGCTGGAGGGCGCCGAGATCAAATTTTCATGCGCGAGCGAAATGCCATTTCTGCGCATGAAGGTGCGGCTCAAGCCAGAGATCGTGACGTTGCGGGCGCCCGAAGCCAATCCGGCACGGGAAGTGGGCACCTATGTGGAGCCCGAGGACTGGAACGGCCTCATTGCCCGCAACGATGTGGTGCTGGTGGATACGCGCAACGATTATGAAGTGGGGCTGGGCACGTTCGCCCAGGCCCGCGATCCTGGGACGCAGAACTTTACCGAGTTCAAGGCCTATGTGGCCGAACACCTCGATCCAAAGCGCGACCGCAAGGTCGCCATGTTCTGTACCGGCGGGATCCGTTGCGAAAAGGCGTCGAGCTATCTGCTGAGCCAAGGCTTCGAGGAAGTGTTTCACCTCAAAGGGGGAATCCTCCGATATCTCGAAACCGTGCCCGAGAGCGACAGCCGGTTCAGCGGGGAGTGCTTTGTGTTCGACGAGCGGGTTTCGGTCGGCCATGGCCTGGTTGAAGGGGACGCGACCCTGTGCCGGGCCTGCCGGCATCCGCTAACGGCGGTGGATCGCCGGTCGCCGCAGTTCCAGGAGGGCGTTTGTTGCCCCTATTGCGCTGGTGACAAGGCCAAGCACCAGGCAGCGGCCGAGCGGCAGCGGCAGATGGA
>CAKTFF010000091.1 GCA_934553185.1 uncultured Devosia sp. | reverse complement strand
GCCAACTATTACCGGCCATTCAAGCCCGAAGCCGCGGCACCCGAAGACATTGCCCGCTTCGGCGAGGTCAACCTCGTGACCATCGCCGATTTCGGCGGCTGGCGCGAAGCGCAGCCGAAATATTTTGGTGACGGCGGCATCTTCGACCAGATCTATTCCGGTCCAACCCAGTAGCGCCCATGTGGCCAGCTCCTTCTGCGGGCCGGCCGCTTTGTTTCAGCCTAACCTGAGGAGGAATGCATGGTGCATTTCTTTGGCATTCTTCATCCCGGCAAGTTGGCCCGGCATGTTGCCGGTGAGGCGCCCGCCAAGGCTCCGATCTTTGGCGGCCTGCCTGACTTTACCTTGGGCAGCATTCCCATGAGCCGTCTTGAACAGGACGCCTGTTACCTGCAGGGGCGGGCGCCAGAGCCCGAACAAAGTCCGGATGATGGTGACCGGGCTGGCATCAACCCCTCAGCGCGATAACCATTGCGTCCGCATCCAAGCTGCGGGCAGATGCAAGAATGATTTTCTACAATCGGTGCGAACGTCGCCCCATGGGCGTCTTGAGTAAGTCGACCGTGTAGCTAGAGTTGCGCCCGTTAAACCGGCGCCTTCCTGGCGCAAGAACTTGTCGGGGAGGGCATCGATGGCAGCAAGCGGGCGGTTTCGCCAGCCCAGTGTCATTCCTGGCTTCGGGCTGACGCTGGGATTTACCCTCGCCTATTTTGGCCTCATCATCCTCATTCCCCTCATCGCCCTTGTTGCGCGCGCGTCGGGCCTGGGCTGGGGCGGGTTTTGGGCCGCAGCCACCGATGCCCGCGTGCTGGCGGCGCTGCGCACCAGCTTTGTCACCGCGCTGATTGCTGCGGGCATCAATGTGGTGTTTGGAACGCTGATCGCCTGGGTGCTGGTGCGGTATCGTTTTCCGGGCCGCCGCCTGTTTGACGCGGTGGTCGACCTGCCTTTTGCCCTCCCCACCGCTGTTGCCGGCATTGCCCTGACGGCGATCTACGCACCCAATGGCTTGATCGGCCAGCTTGTCGCGCCGCTTGGCTGGCGCATTGCCTATACGCCCGTCGGCATCACGGTCGCGATGATCTTTATCGGCCTGCCCTTTGTGGTGCGGACCATTCAGCCCATTCTTGAAGAAACCAGCAAGGAAGTCGAGGAAGCCTCCGCGACCCTGGGTGCCAACCGGCTGCAAACCATCAGCCGCGTGCTCCTCCCCAGCCTGACCCCGGCCATCCTCACCGGCTTTGCCCTGGCCTTTGCTCGAGCGGTCGGGGAATATGGTTCGGTGATCTTTATTGCCGGCAACATTCCTTTCGTGTCCGAGATCGCCCCGCTGCTGATCGTAATCCGGCTCGAAGAGTTCAACTATGCCGGTGCAGCGGTCATCGCCACCGTGATGTTGTCGATCTCCTTTGTCATGCTGTTCGTGATCAACCTGATCCAGGCCTGGAGCCGCCGGAGGTATGGCTATGGCAGCTGATGCGCGCCGCTTTTCCCCTACCAGCGAACCCGCCGCCGTCCGCTGGACGCTGATCCTCAATGGCCTGGCCTTCATGGCGCTGTTTATCGTGCTGCCGCTGGTCGCTGTGTTTTCCGAAGCGTTCCGGCAGGGCTTTGATGCTTATTGGCAGTCGCTTGCGCAGCCCGATGCGCAGGCTGCCATCCGGCTGACGCTGCTGGTGGCCGCCATCGCCGTGCCGCTCAATGTCGTCTTCGGCGTCGCCGCATCCTGGGCCATTGCCAAGTTCGAGTTCAAGGGCAAGGCCTTTCTCACCACACTGATCGATCTGCCCTTCTCGGTCTCTCCGGTGATCTCGGGCCTGGTCTATGTGCTGTTGTTTGGCTCGGGTAGCCTGCTGGGGCCTTGGCTTAAATCCTATGGCATCGAGGTGCTCTTTGCCGTGCCGGGCATTGTGCTGGCCACCATCTTCGTAACCTTTCCCTTTGTGGCGCGCGAATTGATCCCGCTGATGCAGGACCAGGGCACCGGCGACGAGGAAGCAGCGCTTTCGCTCGGCGCTTCGGGTTGGCAAACCTTCTGGCGCGTCACCCTCCCCAACATCAAGTGGGGTCTCCTTTACGGCGTCCTCTTGTGCAATGCCCGCGCCATGGGTGAGTTCGGCGCTGTCGCCGTCGTGTCCGGCAAGATCCGCGGCCAAACCACGACCATGCCGCTCCAGGTCGAGATGTTCTACAACGAATACCAAAGCACCGCCGCCTTTGCCCTTGCTTCGCTGCTGGCGCTGTTGGCCCTGGTCACGCTGGTGCTCAAGACCGGGCTCGAATGGCGCTATGGCGACGAGCTTGCCGCCACAGGCAGGGGGCACTGAGCCAGCCTTCTGTGGAGGCGTGACCTCCGGTGTGGACCGCATGGGCATTTGCCTGTATGGCAGATAACCTGCGTCACACGCAGCCGCGCCAAGGAACATAGCCCCACGTCCAGCATTAAACCGCTGGTAACCCGCTAGGTCCCGGCTTGCCGCGTGTTTATTCCCTGTGATGGAGTGCTGAGTGCCTGTAGCTGGGGCTGCCCTTTCCGATGCGATCGTCGTCATCAGCGACCTGGTCGAAGAAAGTCCCGGTTATCCACCACACCAGCCTGACAAGCACCCCGGTCCGCTTGGCCAAGGCACCAAGCCACATGTGGTGGGCGGCTATCTCGAACGCCTGCCGCTTGCGGCCGTTCACTCCGGCATGGCCCGCTTTGCCGAAATCTGGCACCACCATCGCGGCTCCGGCATTGCCACGCGGCGCGACAGCGATGTGCTGACGCGACGCGCCTTTGCCGTCGATAGCCATGCGCCATTCCACTCCGAAGCCATGCTCGGTTTCATCCGCGAGCATGGCGCGCCCAAAATCCTCTGCGTTCTGGGTCTGGGTGTCTCCGAAGCCATTCTCGACGCCTGCTCGGCCAGCACCATCATCTACAATTCCATCGATGTGCCCGCCTTGCGCGTGCCGCCTGAAACCAGCCGGCATTTCGACCTTGTCATCACCGGTTCGGACTGGCAGAGCGACGACGTACGGGCGCGCCATCCGGACATGCCCATAATGGTGCTGCCGATCGGCCCCGACTTCGCCTCCGCAGACACGTTTTTCCCCATTCCCGATGCGGAAAAACGCTACGACGTGGTCTATGTCGCCGCGGCTCAGCCCTATAAACGGCATGACATCCTGTTTGACGCGCTTGGGCGCTCGCCGCAGCCGCTCAAGGCGCTCTGCGTCATGGGCTATGGCGAAGACGGTGACCGCCTGCGCGCCGAAGCGGCGCATCGGCGATTGGATATTGATTTCGTCGGCCCCCCCGGTGTCTCGCATGACGAGGTCAATCGCCTCATCAATCAGGCGCGGGTCGGTGTGGTCTGCGGCCAGGACGACGGCGCGCCGGCCATCCTGACCGAATACATGCTGGCGGGCCTGCCGGTTGTGGCCAATGCCAACCTGCGGTGTGGGCTCCAGTACATCCGCCTCGATACTGGCCTGGCCGCCGCGCCCGAACAGTTCGAGCAAGCCATTCTCCAGGCGCTTAAGCGCCAAGACTGGGCAACGCGCCAGGTCGTGCTTGACCATTGGGCCTGGCCCCATTCCATTGCCAAGCTCGCTGACCTCGTCCGAGCGCCCCGCCTGCCTTCGACCCTGTCCCACGATGAACCCGAGTATGTGTGAGCCAATCATGAACCAGCAAGTCTCGCCCATGCACCCGGACGTTGCCACCGACGGGCCGCTGATCTGTTTCTCCCATCTGCGCTGGGACTTCGTCCTGCAGCGTCCGCAGCACCTGATGAACCGCTTCGCCCAAGGGCGGCAGATCTATTTCTGGGAAGAATTCATCCCCACCGACCACCACTCTCCTTATCTTGAATACCACCCCTACGAGGGCAGCAGCGTCATCTCGCTGCGGCCCCGCGTGCCTCACCACTGGGACGAAGCGCGCCGCAACGCTGCCCTTGCCGGGCTGCTGGATTTGATGCTGCGCCTTCACAACATCACCAAACCCGTCCTGTGGTTTTATAGCCCGCTCATGTTCAGCTTTGCCCGCCATGTCGATGCGGCAGCGGTGGTCTATGACTGCATGGACGAGCTGGCGAGCTTCCGCTTTGCCCCGCCCAATCTGAAGGACCTTGAAACGCAGTTGATGGCGCGCGCCGATCTGGTGCTGACCGGTGGGTCGAGCCTTTACCAGGCGCGGCGCAACCGCCACGACAATGTGCATCTCTTCCCCTCGGGCGTCGAACTGGAGCACTTCCGGACCGCCCGCAGCACGGCAGAGCCTGCTCCCGAGATGAAGGCATTGCCGGGCAAGAAGCTGGGCTTCTATGGCGTGATCGACGAGCGTATCGATCTGCCCCTGCTTGAAAAGCTTGCCCGCGCACGTCCCGATTGGTCCATCATCATGGTTGGGCCGCTCGCCAAGATCGGCCAGCACGATCTGCCGCGCGTGCCTAACCTCCATTTCGTCGGGCCGCGGCAATACAGCGAACTGCCTCGTGCTCTTGCTGCCTGGGACGTTGCGCTGATGCCCTTTGCCATCAACGAGGCCACCCGCTTCATCAGCCCCACGAAGACGCCCGAATACCTAGCTGCCGGCTTGCCGGTCGTATCCACGCCCATTGTCGACGTCGTTTCCACCTATGACGGCATTGGTGCCGTGCAGATCGCCGGGACCCCGGAGGCCTTCATAGCCGCATGCGAAAAGGCGCTGGTCATGGACAAGTCCAGCATCCTCCCTCAGGTCGAAGACAAGCTCGCCGCCATGAGCTGGGACGATATTCATCGCCGCATGTCGGGCCTGCTCGACGAGGCCGTGCGGCGCGGCCGGACCACGCCTGCAGCGCCCGCTGTCCGGCGCCAGGGTCGTGGGGCGCCCTATGACTACCTGATCGTCGGCGCTGGTTTTGCCGGCAGCGTTTTGGCTGAGCGCCTGGCGGCAGGCTCGGGCAAGCGCGTGCTCCTGTGCGACCGCCGTCCGCATGTGGGGGGCAACGCTTATGACCACCTCGATGAAGCGGGCATCCTGGTGCACAAATACGGCCCGCATATTTTTCACACCAACAGCGACGACATCGTTACCTATTTGTCGCGCTTCACCGCCTGGCGCCCCTACGAGCATCGCGTGCTCGCCTCGGTGGCCGATAAGCTCGTGCCCATGCCGATCAACCGCACGACGCTGAACGCTCTTTATGGTCTCACCCTCCAGAGCGATAGCGACACCGAAGCTTTCCTCCAGTCGCGCGCCGAACCGGTCGATCCGATCCGCAGCTCACGCGACGTGGTGATCAACCAGGTCGGCACCGAACTCTATCGCACCTTCTTTGAGGGCTATACGCGCAAGCAATGGGGCATGGACCCGAGCGAACTGGACAAATCGGTGACCTCCCGCGTGCCCACGCGCTTCAACACCGATGATCGCTATTTCCTCGACCGCTTCCAGGCCATGCCGCTCCATGGCTACACGGCCATGTTCGAGAACATGGTGGACCACGAAAACATCGAACTGGCGCTGGGCGTCGACTTCAAGGACCTCTCGGCCGAGCAGGTGGCGCCCCATACGATCTATACCGGCCCGATCGATGAATATTTTGAACACCGTTTCGGTGCTCTGCCCTATCGAAGCCTTGCCTTTCAGCATGAAACCCTGGATCAACGGCGCTTCCAGTCCGTAGCTGTCGTGAACTATCCGGATCCCTCAGTGCCCTATACCCGTATCACCGAATACAAGCATCTGACCGGCCAGGTTCATGGCAAGACCAGCATCACCTACGAGTTCCCCCAGGACCACGGCGACCCCTACTATCCCATTCCCCGGCCGGAAAATGCGGCGCTCTACAAGCGCTACGAAACCCTCGCCAAGGAACATGGCAACGTCACCTTTGTTGGGCGCCTGGGCACCTATCGCTACTACAACATGGATCAGGTCGTCGGGCAGGCGCTCGCCACCTATCGCCGCATGACCGAAACGGCTCCGGCGGCGGTGACGGCGTGAAGCGCAGGATCGTTCTGGCGACCGACAGCGCCGATCCTTCGGGCATGGGTGAGCACATGCTCACCCTTGGCGCGGCCTTGGGCGGGGAATATGACGTCGTGCTCGCGCTCGGCGAAATCCAAGGAAGCAATCTTCTGCGCCGGGCCGCCGAACAGGGTCTGCGTATCAAGATCATCAATCCCTCGCGTCCCGACCACTTCCGAAACTGGCTGCGCGACCACCGGGCTGATCTCGTTCATATCCACGCCGGCATAGGTTGGGAGGGCCACGCTCTGGTGCGGGCCGCCCGTGCCGCCGGAATGCCGGTGGTGCGCACCGAGCATCTGCCATACCTCCTCACCAGCCCCGTCCAGCAGGCTGAATACCGTGCTTTGCTCCTTTCGGTTGATCGCCGCATTGCCGTGTCGGACGCCGTCGCCCGGTCCCATGTCGGGCAGGGCAGGGGTCCCATCCAGGTCATCCGCAACGGCATCGCGCCCCAGCCGGCGCTGCGCACTGCAACGCAGATACGTGCCGAGTTGAACATCGACCAAGACGAGCAGATTGTGCTCAGCGTTGCCCGCTTCACCCCGCAAAAAGGCTATGACCTTCTGGTGGCCGCTGCCGAACAGGTTCTCGCTACCCGGCCGCGCACCCAGTTTCTTCTTGTCGGCAATGGTCCTGAACAAGCCTCGATCCAGGCCTTGATCGACGATCGGCAGCTTGGCGACAAGGTCCGGATGCTGGGCGCCCGGAGCGACGTTCCCGACCTTCTTGCCGCAAGCGACCTTTTTGTTCTGCCCTCCCATTTCGAGGGCCTGTCGCTGGCTTTGCTCGAAGCGATGGCGGCCTCTGTTCCGGTCGTCGCCACCGCCATCGGCAGCACGGTTGAAGCCTTGGGCGCCGATTACCAGCACCTGGTTCCGCCCAACGACCCTGCCGCGCTCAGCGCCGCAATCGTCGCCGCCCTTGCCGATCAAACAGCATCCGGTGCTGCAGCCGCGTCGGCTGCCCGCCGCTTTGCGGATCATTTTACGGCGCAGCGCATGGCCAGCCAGACGGCAATTGTCTACCACTCCCTTTTAGCCAATGATCAAGGTACGCGTGCATGAACAAAACCCGGCTTGGCTTTATTGGCGTGGGCGGCATTGCCCAGCGCCATCTGGGCGTGCTTGAGCAATTCGACGATGTCGAATTTACAGGCTTCGCCGATCCCGATTTCGACCGGGCCGTCGGCACCGCCTCCCGCTTCGGCGCGCGTGCTTATAACAACTCTGCCGAGCTGCTCGACGATCCCGACCTTGATGCAGTTTATATCTGCGTGCCGCCCTTTGCGCATGGCGAGCCCGAACAGCGCGCCGTTGCCCGCGGTTTGCCCTTCTTCGTGGAAAAGCCCGTCTCGCTTGACATCGAGGTCGCCGAAGCCATCGCCCGCGAGGTCGAGCAGCGCGGCCTTATCACCGGCGTGGGCTACCATTGGCGCTATATCGAGACAGTGGAAGAAGCCCGCCGGCATCTCGCGCACCGTCCCGCACAGCTGATTTCCGGCTATTGGCTCGACAGCACTCCACCGCCGCAATGGTGGTGGCACGAGGATCAGTCGGGCGGCCAGATGGTCGAGCAGACCACCCATATCATCGACCTGGCGCGCTACCTGGTCGGCGACGTGACCCAGGTC
>CAKTFF010000090.1 GCA_934553185.1 uncultured Devosia sp. | reverse complement strand
ATCGCCGAGCGTGGCGTGGACATGCCGGCCGACACGCCGTTCTCCTACTACGCCCAGTATGTCAGCCAGATCGGCGGAGGGCTCAAAACCACCCTGCGCCGCGAAGAGAACGGCTCGGTCACACTCTTAAGCCTCGCGCCCACATGGACGCCCATCCTTACCCGGCAGCCTGACGGCTCCATTCTCGTTTCGGAGTAGAACATGCCTCGCAAATTCCGCTGGCGCGCAGGGGATGGCCCTTGGAACTATGTGGACGCCAATCTGCCTTACAACATTGATGTCGATGCCGACCAGGCGGTGACGGTCGAGCCGATCGGGCTGGCGGCCGCTATCGAGGCGCCACTCCGGGCCGTGTCAAACCGCGTCTTCATGATGCAGACGCAGGGCCCAGTGGCACAATCGGCCGAGCGCGCTATTGCCGTTGCCGAGCTGTTCGATGATGTGAACGGCAAGATCGAGTTTTTTGTTGCCAACTACCGCGCTGCCGAGGGCGTCGAGATCCCGGCTGGAGCCCCCATCACCGATGGCGCCGCCCAGATCCGCTATACCAGCCGGACGACCGGAACCACAGTCGTGGTCAGCGCTGTCGATGCTGTCACCGGCAGCAACGTCCTCACGGCCGACGATGGCGGTTATCTTCGCGCCATTGGTACGATCGACGCGCTCAAGGGGACCAAGGTCACTCTCGAGCAGAAAAACACGAACACCAAAGGCGCCATCTTCAGCCAGTTCAAGTCCGACCTGGCCAATGGCGACCGCTACCAGTTCGGCGGCGCTGTTGGTGCGCTCGGGTCGGCGGGGGTTCAAACCGACGCGATCACCTGGCGAGGGCCCTGTCTGATCCGCGCTGTTACTGCTAAGCCTGTGGCAGTGATCGTCGGCGACAGCAACGGCGATGGACTTTATGACGTCGCCGACAGTGCGAAGGGGGATATCGGCGCTGTGCCGCGCCTGCTAGGCAGCGCCGGAGTCCCGCATGTCAATCTCAGCAGCCGCGGCGATTATCCAGAGAAGTTTCTGATCAACTCAGCTCGCCGTGTTGCGCTGGCCGCCGAGGCAGGAGGTAGCTGCGCATTCCTGCAGAGTGCCATCAATGCCTTCAACCAGGGCCACTCAGCCGAAAAAGTAGAGGCCGACAACCAGGCCATTGCCGATCTTCTCGGTTTGCCAGCCGTGTGGGTGACACCACCCGCATTCACCGTGGGCGGCCCTGATAACCCCTGGAACGCTGACAAGGAAGCCCAGCGGCAGCTCTACTTGGATATTTGCCGCAGCAAGCCGGCCTATATCGACTTCGACCATGTGCTTTGCACCCCGCAGGGCGGCTGGCGGAATGAAGACGCAGTAGCGCCCGACTTCCTCCATCTGTCCAATGTCGGCGCCGCCTATGCTGCTCAGCATGCGCCCATCGTCGGCACCTCGCTGGCCGTGCATGGCATTGCGCCGCGTGCCGCTGGTCCGGTCATGCCTGGCAAGGGCCCGAACCTGTTCATCGGGGGCCGCAGCATCAACAACGGCAACTGGAACAAGTTCGCCGGCACTGTGGCGACCGGGCGCAGGGCATCCGAGTTTGGCAACACCGCCGAGGCGTTCCTAGAACTGGCCACCACGGCAGCGCATCGTTTCCTGCCGGCAGCGCCGATCAGCATGTCGACCGGCACTTACGAGCTGGAGGCAGACCTTGCTTATCACGGTTACCAGTGGGTGCAGGTTGAGCTTTCGGGCGGCAATGCCTTCATCGCACTCGACATCCAAAACGGGGTTATCGGTACGATCTACAATGCCAACGAGGCCACCTTCGCCTTCACTGGCGGCGTTGTTTCGAACATCGGTAACGGCTTCCGGCGCTACAAGCTGACCATTGAGGTCAATGCCGGCGCCACGCCGATCTACCCGGCTTTCGGCACCACGACCGGCAACCTCTCCGGCGCCAGCCATGCGGGCGATACCGCCAAGGGCATGCTCGTCCGGCCGATCTTCTACCTGCGCAAGCTTTAGGAGATTATGGTGATCCAACCCGGCTCAACCAGGCTTCTTCACTTTCCTCATCCTGCCGGTATTGCCAGCCACTTGCCGTCATCTGGCGCCATAGTTGCCCATGCGGCTCGGCCCAGGACCCATTGACCAGTTGGTGAGCCTGGATCCCGTGGCAACGATGCCAGTCGTTGGGAGCGTCGGTGCGCTCGGCTGTGACGTCTTCGATCCACTGCAGCAGTAATTTCAGCATTGTTTTGAACCTTGGCCGAGATTGGCGACTGCCGTCTTGTTGCTAAAGAAATGCCCGGACGCACCGCTGCGTGAGAGAGTTTCCACGCAACCCCCGAAGTTATGAACATTTGATGAAGATTTAATAGGATTTGCAGCTGGGGGGATGGCAGGCAGAGCCGCAATGTGTCTGCCTACTCGCCTAGCCCAAGCGGTAGTGTGCCAATCTTGACCAGCACCTGCGGCTCGTCATAGGTGTCGGTCTCGACATCTACGTTGGCAGAGTAGGCCCAGACACCCGCTCGTGACGGTGCAATGCGCTCCGCGGTGGCTATCGCCGCCTCGGGTGACTTAGCCGATTGCGGCTGATCCGGCTCCAGCTTCCGACCTTTTTGCCGGAAGCCTTGAACGAAATACATCATCGCCATCGTCAAACCTCCAATTCGGACTGTGGATTAGCACAGCCGCCCGACATCGAAAATCATAAGTCGAGGGAGCTTTCGCTCAGTCCCCCAGTGAGGGCGACGGGCAAGGATTGGAGAGGCACCCTTAACGTCGCCAGTCTGGGAACGTTCTGTATCTCTTCTCGGATTGCGTCGATAAGGTTGGTGTCCTCCTCAGCAGAGTGAACCATGGCGCCCGCGACACGCTCAATCAGGTGGGCGGCAATTGGGTTGGTCAGGTCTACCGACGGCACCAAGGCCATCAGCATGGCTGCCTGTACGTGTTGTTCCTTCGCCCGCCCTCGAAAATAGTGGTTTAGGTCCACGGCCGTTAGTGGAATTGCGAGTTTAGCCAACGTGTTCCTCCGCTTTGGCTAGTCCGATCTTCCTGCGTCCGGGCTAAGTATTTCGCCTTAGGCTTGTGTCGGCAATTGTCACAATCCCCTACTTTTCGCGAAGGTGGGGCCGGTCGACCACGCTTTTTCAGCAATGATAAGTGGACTGCAGGGGGGTATCTCGCGGGCTCATTTGCGCCGAATGGCCCGCAACAAAACAACTACAGCCCCGCTTCGGCGGTTTTTTCTTTGCCCATCATCAACTAGCCTCATCCATCTCCACCTCGCGATGGGGAGACGGGCAGCGGTTCACAAGTAAAAGCCCCAGCCGGGGGGAGTGGCTAGGGCTTGTACCTGGAGAGTGCAAGCGCAGGTCATACGCCGACATTCCCTTAACCCGCGACCCCATCGCGGGTTCCGCCAGCTTCCACAAGATCTGCCGAGAGCGTCACCAGAGCGATACGCCTGGCTCTCGGGAACCAGGCGTTCACTGCCACTGGCCATCTGTGGACGCAGACTTTCACCAGGACACGTGAATTAGACCTGACGTGGCCACGACGGGTCAACAAGTTTTCCAACAGCGGAGATCATCATGACGTCGATCCTCAAGCGAGGTTCGCGCGGCGTTGCCGTGCGCGCCTTGCAGCAACTCATCAACAAGGCCGTCGGTGTTTCGGTCGCGGCCACGGTGGATGGTGACTTCGGCGTTGCCACTGAGCTGGCGGTGAAGGTCGCCCAGCAACGCCTCGGTCTGGTTGTCGACGGCATTGCTGGGCCCCAGACCATCACCGCGCTAAGTCAGGAAGCTAAACCGGCCAAGCCGGGTAGGGAAGAGCCCGGTAAGTCGGCGATGAACGTTTCGCCCAGTGCTGCGCCTGCGCAGCCAACTATGACTGCCAAGCCACCGCCGAACGTAGACAGCCTATTACTTCTCGACACCGCCAGGCCCATCACCGAGATCATCTGGCATTGCACCGCCACGCCGGAAGGCAAGCACTTCACGGTCGACGACGTGCGTGCCTGGCACAAGGCCCGAGGCTGGACCGACATTGGCTACCACTACCTGGTCTATCCTGATGGGCGCATCATGCTTGGCCGGCCGGTGGGGCAGGTGGGCAGCCACGTCGCCGGGCACAACACCGGCACGATCGGGGTGAGCTACTTCGGCGGGGTCACCGCTGATGGCAAGATGGCCAAGGACACACGAACACCTCAGCAGCGCTCGTCCATGCTCTGGCTGCGCGACCAGCTGATGGCCAAGCACCGCGGCATCCGCAAGAACAGCGGTCACAACGAATATGCTTCGAAGGCTTGCCCTTCGTTCAACGTCCGCGCCGACGAACTCGGCCGCGCCGCCGCCTAAATCCCGCACCCGGCGGTACCGGGCACCCACAACATCAATGGAGGCCAACATGGCCAAGAACTCCCCCGAGGCCATCTTCGGGCAGGTATTCGATCGCGTACTCGAAACCGTCAAGAAGGACCATGTGGCGGTCGGCGCTGGTGCTGCTTATGAGGTGGCAAAAGAGGTCGCCAAGGACGTGGCTCCGATCGTCGTCAACGCCACCAACAGCGAGCCCTGGCACCAGTCGCGCATCTTCCGTGGCCTGCTGCTCGCCGGGCTGGGCTATCTCGGCAGCAAGATCGGGTCGTCATCACCGAAGGCGATGTTACCCAACTGATCGAGATTGGCGCCGCGATCGTGGAGGCTGGTGGTCTGCTGTACGCCTGGTACGGCCGGGTGGTGGGCTCCCGCAAGAAGCCCATCGGTCAGTGACCCCTTAGCGCCTCAGTGGGGGTTTGCCCGTGACGAAAGAAACCATGTCCGACGCCGAGAAAAATGTCATTCAGCGGATAGCGGACGCCCTTAATGAGGAAAAGCCAGAAGAAGTCATCGTCTTTTCTCGCGATGAAGCGGAGGTACTCAAGGAATGGGCAAAGTTCATGATGGCGTGGAAAACCCTCGGACGGTGGGGAGCGAGCCTCAAGCAGGTTATCCTCTTCTTTGGAACGGCGTTGGGTTTATTGGCCGCTATCCGCCTGGGCATCCTCGACTGGCTCGGCATAGGGAGCGTCGGCAAATGAGACGCACCCTTGTGTCAATGGCGATTGGCATATCGCTCGCCTGTTCTGTGTTCTGGGTTTTGGATGCTGTAGAAACCATCAAGCGCGCGGCGGAGATTGCCGAGCTGCAGGCTCAGGCACCGGCAGACTGGCTCGAGCTGTCGCCGATGATCATCGAAGACGGAAAGGCGGCACCAGACGCGCGCGAACCCATCGCCGTCTGGACCGCCGAGGCGAAGCGCACGATTGAGGTACGAGCTGCCGTCACGACAAGAAACTTGGCCACCGGCGATCCGATCTGCATCGGCGGCACAAACACGGTGATCACCGAGCCAACCCCGCCACGCATCTACAATCGCGTGCTGTCGAGGCTAGCAGGGGTGGAAAGCTGCGAATGGCCGGCCGGGGAATACCGTTCCCGCATCACCTGGACGATCACCGATCCGGCGACCAGGGTTTCGAAGACGGTCATCCAAGAGACAGAACCGTTCAACGTTTTGCCATAGCTCGTAAGCGGAAGTGATTGGGAAGACCGCAACCATAGCTGGCACTACGGCTTTTCACCACGCAACAACCTGGCGGGTGAATATGCGTGACACGGTGCTGATCGTCGAAGACGACCCCATCCTGCAACTGCTTTACGAGGAGCAGCTTCAAACACTGGGTTGGAAAACGATCCTGGCAACATCCACCACCTCGGCAATAGAAGCACTGCGCGACAACGCCGAACACGTTGCGGCGATGGTCACAGATATACAAATGCCAGGCACCCGCAACGGGCTGACACTCGCAAATCAAGTCCGGTTCGGCTGGCCCCAAGTCGGCGTCGTCGTGGTATCGGGCAATCCCCACCCAAACATCAACGACCTTCCATCTGGTGTAGCGTTCTATAGCAAACCCATACCGGTCGAGACCCTGTTTACAGCGGTCGAAGACGCGATTTCCCTGGTCGAAAAAGCAGAGTTAGAGCTGGCGTGATGGGGAAAGAAGAAGCAGACAATGACACCCCTTACGCCATCATTGCCGACGATGACGTTCTTATCCGTATGGATGCGGCCGACATTCTGCAAGATGCCGGCTTTCGTGTTCACGAGGCGTGTAACGTTGAAGACGCTATAGCTCTACTCGAGCAGGTCGCCGATCATGTGCAACTGCTGTTCACCGACGTGCAGATGCCCCCGAGCACTTTGACCGGTTTCGATTTGGCAAGACGGTGTGCCAAGGACTGGCCCTATGTGAAAATCCTAGTTGCCTCAGGTCAGATCAAACCCAAAATTGGTGACATGCCGGATGGTGCCGTCTTTGTCGGGAAGCCGTTCTCGGCGGACGTGATCTATGACCGTTTGCAAGAACTGCTGCCGGACGGAGAACAGCCGGAGCCCATAAAGCGGAGCCGCAATAGAGGTGACTGAGTATTTTCTTGGTTGGGGCTGGGCGGCGTCCTGCCTACCTTGATCGCCATTGAGCAATGGCAACACTCTTCAGTTTACCAAGCTTAAGGGTCAGGTCTCGGCCAATGTACCGCGACTTGCTGCCCAGAGCTGCGGGCGCGCTGGAGTTGATGTCGTAAGCCAGTCGATCAAGGTACGACCGGCCTTTGTTCCGATATGCTGCTACCTCTAACTCATCCATCGCGATCAGTGCCGAGTAGTCCAAGAAGCTGAAGCTGCAATAGGCGTCGAGATATAGCGCTCCATCATGTTCAAGTAGAAACCACGCGTAATCTGAGTGGTCTAAAACGATCATGGCTGAGTACTCAGGTCGCTTTGTCCCTGTAATAAGGGTGTGCGACCCCATCGGAAATACCGAGAAACAGTCCACAAGTCACGGTCACCGCTGCCAGCAGGTATGGTGGTAAGTGGCCCTCCCACAGCAAAGCGGCAGAAAGCAGCTTGGCCGTCGAACCGATCATGGTTCGTCCGACAGCAATGCTATGAAGTCGGTGAAATTGGCCGCGAGCGGCAACGCTCCGGTATCAACGCTGAAGTAAAGCACGGGTGGATTGTCGTAGTCTTCGCGATAGTTGAAGCAAAACAGATCTCCGCCGATGTCAGCGGCAAACGGGATCACGCCCTTGTCCAAGCTGTCCTGCCAAGGAAATCCTGCGGCCAGAATGTTGCTGGTGAAGGGCGCGTCTTCGAAGTGAAAAAGGTGAGCAACCGCTGTGCCGCTACCGTTCGGAAGCCATATTTTGGCCGGCGACGGTGTTGCACCCTGGTGCACAGCCGCGATGGCTAGAAAATCGGGAGGTAGATTGACCCTGAGCTCGTTTTCGGCTGCCTTTACCGCCTTTGGGTCGGCCGGTTTGGGATCAGAGATGGCACCATCAATCCAGTTGACCATGCTTGCGTCCTTATCTTGATTGGTGAGGTGTACTCTACCACGAGATAGGCCATACAGTCTGGTTGTAAAAAACGGGCCTCGCGCTGGCTGGCGTTGATGGCTGTGAGTGGCCGCCAGGGTAGTATAGATCAGGCGTGACTTGGACCATCACCGATCCCGCCTCCAGGGGGGTGAAAACGATCTTTCAGGAGACAGAGCTGTTCAACGTCCTGCCCTGACCGGCGCCAATGTCACCGGCACACATGGCCGCTACGGTACGTTTGGCAGTAAGACCGCAAGGTGGGTGCGCCGCAACACGCACCCTATTTGCAGCACTAGATGAGGGACAGC
>CAKTFF010000089.1 GCA_934553185.1 uncultured Devosia sp. | reverse complement strand
GAAGAGCGCGTGCTGCGCATGCGCTTCGGCATCGGCATGAACACCGATCACACGCTGGAAGAAGTCGGCCAGCAGTTCTCGGTGACCCGCGAACGCATTCGCCAGATCGAAGCCAAGGCTCTGCGCAAGCTCAAGCACCCCAGCCGCTCCCGCAAGCTGCGGAGCTTCCTCGACAACTAGGGGAGGTGAGATTGTCAGCGCCTCGCCTCAAGCTCACCGCCATTCGAGCGATCGTTCCGTTTAAACTGTTGGTCACGTTCTCGGATGGATCAAGCGGCACGTTTGATGCAGCGCCGATGATCGGCGAGCGCGGGGAGGGCACCGAGCCGCTGCGCGACAGGCGCTTCTTTGGCTCGGTGGAGCTTCGTAATGGCGTGCCGACTTGGCCGAACCATTTCGATCTTTCGCCGGGCTGGTTGCGCGAGGAAATGGAAAAGCGCGGCGAGCTGATTTTGCCGCCTCGCCGCCGGGGCTGAAGTAAGGAGACCGCATGTCGTTTTGGAAGAATCTGTTCGGCGGTGGATCCTCGACTCCCGAGCTCGCCGGAGACAAGTCGCTGGGCGAGGAAAGCTACAAGGGCTTCCTCATCAAGGCCATCGAGATGAAGGCGGGCAGCGAGCTGCAGCTTGCCGGCACGATCGAAAAACAAGTGGGCGAAGAGCTCAAGTCCTATCGTTTCATCCGGGCCGATCGCATGTCGTCGCGCGATGATCTGGTTGTGCTGGCGCTTGCGAAGGGTCGGCAGATCATCGACGAGCAGGGCGAAGCGATCTTCCGCTGACCCGAACACCATTGATATGAGCAGTGCCGCTTTTGCACGACCTCCGGGGTCCTTGCGAAAGTGGCCTGCCGCACAGGAGAAACCTAATGGCCAAGAAGCCCACCTCGCGCGCAGAATTCGTCATGTTCGACGTCATCTATGAAGACGGCTCGCAGCGTTCCAACCGCAAGGTTGACGCCAATCTGCTGGGCGGTCTCGATGGGGACGAACCAGCCCGTGAAGCCATCATGGAGCAGGATCGCGCAATCAGCGAAAAGTCCGGTCTACCGCCGCTCTCAATCAAGACCATCAAGCGCTCGGGCAAATAGGTTAGCCCAGCAGGGCCTCGGCCAACACTTTTGCCCGTTGAGCAAAGGACTGGCCTCGCGCGCTTGGATGGGCTGTCGCGGTATGATTGATGCCGTGGCGGCTACAAGCCCTTGCGGCAGTGTGACCAAGGGCGACTACTCGCCTGCCGACCAGCTCATGTCTGCCTACCGCATCAAACGAGATGTCGACGTCGCGCGATGGCACCGCCCATGACCGCGTGGGCGGCAGCAGGTGGAAGGCATGGGTGACATAGACCTGTTCCCGCCGCAGTCCGGCCAGACCCAAAGCCTCATCCAGAACGCTGTTGAAGGGCATGCCTGCCAAATACCCGGTTCTGAGCAGTTCGCTGCGATGCGCGATGGCAGATGGCGCGTCGAGATAGTTGTAGGTCAGCAGCACCGGCCCGTCAGGGGCGTTGGAGGTGATCTGGTACGGCGTCGTCCAAGGTCCGTCCAGCCCGGCATCCGCCATGGTCACATAGCCTGGCAGGCGCAGGAGGCGCCGTGCCGCCACAATGTCCATGGCGTTCACCGTCAGGTTCCGCTTGGGCCTAGCGCCTTGTCGATCGCCGGCTTCACCACCGTTCCATAGAGTTCAATCGCCCGCATGACCACCCTGTGGGGCAGGGTGCCGACGCTGAGCTGCAGGCCGAAGCGGTCATGCTTGAACCATTCGTGCTGCTGCAGGATCTTGTCGATCACTTCCTGGGGCGAGCCCATGAAGTAGGCGCCTTGCGTGCTTGCGCCAGCTTCGAACTGAGCGCGCGTCGTCGGCGGCCAGCCGCGCTCCTTACCAATTCGGCTCATGGCAGCGCTGTGAGCGGGAAAAGCAATGTCGAGCGCATCCTGACTGTTGTCGGCAATAAAGCCATGGGCGCTTACGCCGACAGGCAAGGTGGCTGCGTCATGCCCAACCTTGCCCGCAGTCTCGCGGTAGAAGTCCACCAGGGGCGCAAACTGGCGGGGTTGCCCCCCAATAATGGCAATCATCAAGGGCAGACCATAATAGGCCGCCCGCGCGACAGAGTTGGGTGTGCCACCAACCGCGATCCAGACGGGCAGGGGTGATTGCACCGGCTTCGGATAGATTTCGATGCCCGGAATGGGCTTGGTGTTGGCGCTGCCCGGCCATGACACGGCGCCGCCATCCCGGATTCTGAGCAGCAGTTCGAGCTTTTCCTCGAACAGCGTGTCGTAGTCGTCCAGGGGGTACCCAAACAGGGGAAAGCTCTCGACGAACGATCCACGGCCCGCCATGATTTCGGCGCGCCCCTTGCTCAACAGATCAAGCGTGGCAAACTGCTGCCAAACACGGATCGGCTCTTCGGAACTCAGCACCGTCACGGCTGTCGACAGGCGGATATTTTTCGTGCGTGCTGCCGCTGCGGCCAGGATGGTGATGGGTGCGGAGGCAACATAGTCCGGGCGATGATGCTCTCCCAGACCATAAAAGCTCAGGCCCAGCTGGTCGGCGAGCTCGATCTCTTCCAGCAGATCGGCAAGCCGGTCGGCTGGGCTCTGCAGCGCATTTCCGTTCAGGGGATCGGGCGTGTTTTCGGCAAAAGAATAAAGTCCAAGTTCCATCTGCAACTCCTTCTGGCATCACAGATGGCCGGGCGGTTGGACTCGATCAAGAACGCACAACGGTGTAACCGGCAGCTAGACGTTGCTTGCTGATGGCGTATAGGCGAACGGGGACAAGGGCGTCGCTGGTGGCTCGGGAGCACGCTCGCCGGCCGCCTTGTGGATTTCGGCAACCAGCGCCGGCGCCAGCTTCAGCTTGGACGCAAGTGCATCGAGATAGGCGCGTTCCGAAGCTGTGTCGGCTGTTATCGCGACCAATGAAGCCGCATAGATTTCGGCGGCGTGCTCAGGCGTATCGGCCCGCGCCACAACGGCGTTGATGTCGAGGGGGGACGACAACTCATCGAAGACCCAGGCCTTTTCGTCGGACGACAGGCTCATGGTCTCGAGCTTGCCAAAGATTGCTTCCTTTTCGTCCGCATCGATGCGGCCGTCGGCCTTTGCAGCCGCGATCATGGCGCGGACCAAAGTCTTGCCGAGTTCTTCCTGCCCGTGTTCGTCATCCTGCGTCGGTATGAAGGCGTCGCGGGACGCTGGAGAGGAACTGCCGCTCTGTCCCTGCTGGTAGGTCTGCCAGGCATTGAAGGCGAGGCCGCCGACTGCTGCCACGGCGCCCAGCTTCACCGCGCTTTCAGCCATCTTGCCAAGCCCGCCCTTGCTGAACAGCATTCCGGCAGCCAGACCGGCCGCGCCGGTCATAGCAGTCCGTTGGCTATCCTTGTCCGATTGCAGGGCTTTAACGATCTGGTCGATATTGAACACGGCAAGTGCCTCCTTTGATGGATTGCACATGGGAACCGCGCGTGCCCTTGGCAAGATCTGAGCGCTTCGCCAAAACAAAAGACCCCAGCCAAGGCTGGGGTCTCTATGACACTTCCGGAGGGAGGGCCAGAGCGTCGGGGAGTTAACTACTGAGCAGCAGGCGCAGCAGGTTCTGCTGCAGGCGCGACTTCAGTGGTCGCGGCGGGATTTGGTGCTGGGGTCTCCGAAACTGCGCCGGTATCGGCCGGAGCGGCTTCAGTCAGTGGCGCCGGTGCAGTTGCAGCGTCGCCAGCAGGGGCAACAACAGCAGGTGCGGTGTTCGCGTCAACCGTGGTTGCCGGGCCAGAATTGGCCGAGAAGACCAGGTAGCCAATGGCAAGAAGTGCCAGGGCAACGATGATGCCGACGAACCAACCCGTACCGTTGGATTCGCGCGTGTAGACAGTGCGGTTGCCATCATTTGTGTAGACGGTATCGCGTTCTGGAGTAGCCATGATGTCGATCCTTTGTTGCACTCTATGACAAAGAAACGTCAGCTTTTTATTTTCGTTCCCATTTGCGTGATGTGTTGACTTGTTTGCCGGTTGCACTGGGCAAAGGGATAAAGCCTCGATGGCTTGGCGCGTTCTAAAGGTCCGGCGTGCGGGGGCCATTCTTCTTTGACATGCGATCGATTAGCGCCAGAAACAGTGCCGAGGCGATAAAGGTGCAGTGGAGGATCGTGTACCACATGATGTGGGTGTCGCCGTATTGTGGCACGTTAAGAAATATCTGGAGCAGGTGGATCGAGGATATCGCAACGATTGTTGAAGCGACCTTGATCTTGAGCGAGCCAGCGTCGATCTGGCCTAGCCAGTGAACATCTTCCTCGTTGTCGAAGCGTGACACGAAGTTTTCGTAGCCAGAAATGATCACCATGACGACGAGGCTGGCAATCAGCGCCGCGTCAATCAAGCCGAGGATTTTGAGTATCGTTTCGGTCTCATCCATGCCGATCAGATGGCTGGCAAAGTCCCATAGCTTGATGCCAAAGCTCACCGCGTAGAGTGCGAGGGCAAGCCCAAGGCCAATATAGAAAGCCACAAGCAGCCAGCGTGACGCCAGGATGATGCTTTCAACAAAAACTTCCAGCTGCTTCATGACGCGCTCCAGCAAGGGGATGGTTGTCAGATAGCAAGTTCTGCCGTGCCCGCAAGCGAATGAACAGAACCCTGCAGCGTGCTGAACAGCAAAAAGCCGGGCACAGGGCCCGGCTTTTCTCGTCACGTCGTGGTGTTTCAGTTGCTTGAAACGGTGATCAGCGGCGTGATGCGGCGGATGGTCACGCGACGGTTTTCGCGCTCACCTGCTTCGGTGCGGATCTTGAGGTAGCGTTCGCCGTAACCCTGAGTAGCCAGGTTTTCCGGCGGGATGTCGTAGAAGTCGGTCAGGATACGGGCAACGGTCGCTGCACGCAGATCCGACAAACGCAGGTTCGACACGTCCGAGCCTACAGCGTCGGTGTGGCCTTCGATCAGGAAGGTCTCGCTCGGGTTCTGAGCCAGCAGTGCCAGCATGCCGTTGGCCACACTGGACAGGGCACCAACCTGATCGCGAGCGATGGTGGCAGCACCCGTATCAAAGGTCAGGCCACCCACTTCGAGCCGGCGCACGCTGTCACGAACGCGGGCGGAACGCTTGACTTCGTCAATCGAGTAGAGACGCGAGACCTGCTCGACCGGTGGCTGGGCGAAGAAGGTTTCGATCTCGTCTTCGTCCGCCTGGGCAGCGTCGAGCACGTATTCCTGGACCGGAATGTTGAGGCGCAGGGGAGGCAGGTCCTGGCCTGGGTCACGCCAGACCACCAGATCCTCGTAATACTGGTCATCGAAGTTGGCGAGCACATATTCGCGGCCGTTGGCATCCACACGCGTGCGGTTCAGAACGTCGCCATTGCGGTTGCGCACAGTGATGATCTGCGAGCCATCAGGGCGGGTGATCACTTCACGCGTCCGGCCATTGCTGAGATTTTCATAGAAAATCTCGTCTTCGTCCGGGTTGTAGAAGCGATCAGTGTCCTGGCCGACCGAGTTGACGATCAGCTGCGAACCAACCTGCAGGATGACCTGCGTGATGACGTCGCCTGTATTGCTCGCCTGAACCGGCGCCTGCTCGACAACGGTGACGTTGTTCTGCTGGCCAATATTGTTCTGCTCAATGTTGGTGGTGTTGTTGGTCACATCACCAGTGTTGACCGTTGTGTTGTTGGTCGTGTTGTTGATGTTGGTGATGTTGTTGACGTAGTTGTTCACCACGGTCTGCGTGACCGTGTTGTTCTCGGTCGCCGTGACCTCGGTGCCTTGTTCGTCGATAGCCAGCGGCTCGGCTGCGAGAGCACGAATTTCGTCGGACTGGGCAGCGCTGTCGCTTTCGGGCGGTGCAACAACGGGCTCAGCCTCGACTTCGGCTTCAAGTTCGCCTTCGGCTGCCGGATCGACTTCAAAGTCCTTGGCGCTGTCGAGAACCGGAGCAATCTGTTCCTCGGTGACGCCTTCGGGCAGTTCTTCGATCACTTCAACAGGTTCGGCTGGCAATTCCTCGACGGGTGTGTCGAGAACAGGCTCTTCGGTCAGCTCGTCCGCAGGCGCGTCGATCACCGGCTCTTCGGTGAGCTCACCGGCAGGCAGGTTGGGGACGTTGGGCAGAGACAAGCCATACTCGGCAAGGCACGAATCGACGTCGCTGAAACCAGCGCCGGCGCACAGGGCTTCAATTTCAGCCTGAGCCTGGCTGATGTTTGCCTGGGCCGTTGCGGTGTCACCACCTGACAGGATGTCGGCGACAGCACCATTATAGATGTCGATCTGCGCCTGCAGTTCGCTGCCGATATCGACGCCAACTGCGGGTGCTTCCTCGACTGGCGCGGGCTCTTCGGTGAACACCGGCTCTTCAGCCACCGGTTCATCGGCCACGGGCTCTTCGGCCTGTTCGGTGAACTCGGGCTCTTCCTGTGCGGGAGCGGGCTCTTCGGTGAAGACGGGTTCTTCCTCGACAGGTGCGGGCTCTTCAGTGAACACCGGCTCTTCAGCAACGGGCTCTTCCACGACAGGCTCGTCGGCGACGGGCTCTTCAGCCTCCGGTGCAGGCTCCTCGACAAACACTTCTTCTTCAGCCGGGGCCGCTTCTGGCTCGGGCGCGGCTTCCGCTTCGACTTCGAAGTCAGCTTCCGGCGCGGGCTCGGCTACGGGCTCCTCGGCGGGCGCTTCGTCGATGATGGGCTCTTCAACCGGCGCTGCCTCTTCAGCAGGGGCTTCTTCTTCAACCGGAGCGGCTTCCTCGGCCGGCGCAGAGATTGCGGCGATGCACTCGTCGATGCTGGAATAGCCAGCAACGATGCACGCTTCGGTCAGCGCGTTCTGCGCCTCATCAAGGGCTGCCTGATCGCCTGAGGCCTGAGCCGCCTGGTAGGCCTGGTAGGCAGCAACGATATCGCCGTCCTGTGCACGGACCGTCAGTGGCAGCACGGCCATCAGACCGAGGCTGGTGCCGGTCAAGAGCCAGTTTCTTAGGCGCATTGTTCATTCCTTTGTGTCGTTTGACATCTAAGCCGAGCATCGCTTGGTGACCCTGAACGCAAACTGAATGAGACAGCCTGCCGGATTGCCGATGCTTTCCCCGCGAGATGCCGAACGCGTGATCATCGGGTTCGTTCCTTGGGCGTATGCCCGCCTTTGCCCGGCGGTTTCCGCCGCAGGATCCACACCGCATGGGCAACGGGCACTTCCCATGATAGGCCTCAAGGCAATGCAACAATCACTCGAAACAATCGCCATCGCGACAAATGGGCAGGGGCTTTATGAGTTCACCCGCCAAGTGCGTGCCTTTGTGTCCGCAGCCGATGTGGCAATTGGGCTGCTGACCGTTTTCGTGCGCCACACCTCCTGTTCGCTGTTGATCCAGGAGAATGCAGACAGGGACGTTCAAACCGACCTTCTTCAGTTTTTCGGCCGAACCGTGCCGGAGGGAATGAACTGGCTGGTTCATACCGCCGAAGGCGCCGACGACATGCCCGCCCATATCAAGGCAGCGCTGACCCAGACCTCGATCGGCATTCCGGTCCATGAAGGCCAAACCATGCTGGGGACCTGGCAGGGCATCTATTTGTTCGAACACCGACGCCGGCCGCACCAACGGCAGTTCGTGCTGCATATTTTGGGAGAGATGTCGTGAATTGGAGCGAGCTTGCAGACTACTGGCCGTTCGTTCTCGGGCTGATGGCGACGGGGGTCTGCTCGGGCATCGCGGCCGGATTGCTGGGGATCGGCGGCGGCGCGATCATCGTGCCGGCACTCAGTACCGCGCTGCTTTTGCTGGGGTTCGACAG
>CAKTFF010000088.1 GCA_934553185.1 uncultured Devosia sp. | reverse complement strand
GAGGTCCGGGAACGCAAATGACCAAGACGCTCGTCATCGATAACTACGACAGCTTCACCTACAACCTTGTTCACTTCCTGGGTGAGCTCGGCGCCGACATCACTGTCAGGCGCAACGACAAGATCACACTGGAAGAGATCGCCACCATGGCGCCTGAAGCCATTGTGCTATCGCCCGGTCCCTGCACACCCAACGAAGCGGGGATTTGCCTGCCGCTGATTGATCGGTTCAAGGCTGAAACACCAATCCTGGGCGTCTGCCTAGGGCATCAGGCGATTGGGCAAGCCATGGGCGGCGACGTGGTGCGAGCGCCGCATCTGGTGCATGGCAAGACCAGCCGCATCAATCATTCCGGCAGGGGGCTGTTCCGAGGACTGAATGCCGGCTTTGAGGCGACGCGTTACCACTCACTGATTGTCCAGCAGGACACCCTGCCCGACACTCTGGAGGTCACGGCTTCCACCGAGGATGGCCTGATCATGGGCATGCAGCATAAAACCCTGCCCGTTCATGGGGTGCAGTTTCATCCCGAAAGCATTGCTTCCGAAAACGGACACGCCCTGTTGCAGAACTTTCTAAATCTGGCGCGCGACTTCAACGGCCGGAAGGCTGCCTGATGGATATCAAGCAGGCTCTTGGCAAAATCGCGCAGCGCCGCGATCTTACCGGCGAAGAGATGCGCGGCGTCATGCGCATCATCATGGCGGGAGACGCGACTGCCAGCCAGACCGGCGCCTTCCTGATGGGCATGCGCCTCAAGGGCGAGACATCGGGCGAGATCGCGGCGGCCGTGTCGATCCTGCGCGAAATGATGGTGCCCGTCGACGCGCCTGAAGACGCCATCGACATCGTCGGGACCGGCGGGGACGGCCATGGCACGCTCAATATCTCAACCGCCGCGGCCATCGTCGTTGCCTCGCTCGGCGTGCCCGTTGCCAAGCACGGCAATCGCGCCCTTTCGTCCCGCTCGGGTTCATCGCAGGCGCTCGAAGCGCTTGGCGTCAAGCTGGACCTATCGGCTAGCGAGATCGCTCAAACCATTCAGCAGGCCGGAATCGGCTTCATGTTCGCCCCTTCGCACCATCCGGCGATGAAGCATGTCGGGCCAGCCCGAACCGAGATGGGCGTTCGGACCATGTTCAACCTTTTGGGTCCGCAATCCAATCCAGCGGGGGTACAGCGCTACCTTCTGGGCGTGTTCGCGGAAGAATGGGTGGAGCCGGTTGCGCTGGCGCTGCAGGCGAACCGGGCAAAGAAGGCCTGGGTCGTCCATGGCTGCGACGGATTGGACGAGTTGACGGTCACAGGCAAAAGCTTCGTCGCGCAGATCTGGGGTGGCGACTTGCGATCCTTCGAAGTCTATCCTGAAGAAGCAGGCCTCAAGCAACACGCTTTACAGGACATTATCGGCGGCACGCCGGAAGAAAACGCCGAAGCTATCGTCCATCTCCTCGATGGGGCGCCGGGAGCCTATCGCGACATCGTGTTGCTGAATGCTGCCGCTGCCCTGATTGTGGCGGACAAGGTCGATACGTTGCGCGAGGGAGCCGAGGCTGCCGCGCGTGCTATCGACAGCGGCGACGCGCGAGGCACCCTCGCCCGCCTGGTGGCGGCATCGAACGGACGAGTTATATGAGCGATATTCTGCGGCAGATCGAAGTTTACAA
The DNA here is from genome assembly GCA_934553185.1 of uncultured Devosia sp. Taxonomy (GTDB): domain Bacteria; phylum Pseudomonadota; class Alphaproteobacteria; order Rhizobiales; family Devosiaceae; genus Devosia. The sequence goes on along the minus strand of CAKTFF010000088.1, from coordinate 6,139 downwards.
GCGCGAAGAAATCGCTGCTGCCAAGGCGATGCGCCCCTGGGCTGAAGTGGTGGCCGAAGCGCATGACCAGCCAGAGCCGCGCGGCTTTATTCGCGCTATCAAGGCCCGGCGGGCACAAGGCGAGTATGCCTTGATCGCCGAGGTCAAGAAAGCCAGTCCCTCGAAGGGGATGATCCGTCCAGTGTTCAACCCGGCCGAGATTGCTCGTGCTTATGAAGCCGGTGGCGCGACATGTCTTTCGGTATTGACCGACCGGCCAAGCTTTCAAGGGTCGCCCAGCTATCTCATCGAAGCGCGCGACGCGACGCTTCTGCCGGTGCTGCGCAAAGACTTCCTGTTTGAGACCTACCAGGTGGCCGAAGCGCGAGCTTGGGGGGCTGATTGCATTCTGATCATCCTGGCGGCTGTCGCCGACGACGCTGCGCGCTATCTCCTGGATGCTGCGGCAGAGTGGAAGATGGACGCCTTGGTTGAGGTGCATGACCAGCTTGAGCTTGACCGCGCACTGGCACTTGGTGCCGAGTTCATCGGCATCAACAACCGCAACCTACGCACCTTTGAAACGACGCTGCAGACCTCCATCAACCTGGCCGTAGGCGTGCCGAAAGGCACCTTGTTGGTAAGTGAAAGCGGCATCGTCAACCACGAGCACGTGCAGACGCTCCACAGCCAGGCCGGCATTGACACGTTCCTGGTCGGCGAATCACTGATGCGACAAGAAGACGTGACTGCGGCTACTCGTGCTTTGCTGATGGGCCAACCGCAGGCCGTGCGCTGATGGCTGGGCTGACCCATCTCAACAGCAAAGGCGAAGCGTATATCGTCGATATCGGTGACAAGGCCGTCACCCGCAGGCGGGCCGTGGCGCAGGCGCGCGTGCTCGCGGAAGAAGCAACCATTGCCACCATCATGGCTGGAGGATTGAAAAAGGGTGATGCCCTTGCCACAGCGCGGATTGCCGGGATCATGGCAGCGAAAAAAACCAGCGAGTTGATCCCGCTCTGCCATCCGCTTGCCCTGACCAAGGTAGCCGTCGAGATCGATGCGGATGGCAGTGGCGCCATCATGATCGAAGCGACAGCGGAGACTACGGGGCAGACCGGTGTCGAGATGGAGGCCCTGGTGGCCGCGTCTACTGCTGCGCTGACGCTCTATGACATGGCCAAGGGCATCGACCGGGAGATGACCATCTCCGATATTTGTCTCAGAGAAAAATCAGGCGGCAAGTCCGGCGATTACCGTCGCACATGAGCCTGCTTCCAGTCGACCATGCCATTGCCGCCATTCTCCGACGTGTGCCGACGCCGGTCAGTGAGCAGGTGGGTTTATCCGATGCGCTGGGCCGTGTGTTGACGGCCCCCATCGTGGCGGCACACGACCAGCCACCTTTCCCCGCCAGTGCCATGGATGGGTATGCTATCCGCGCGGCAGATGTGGTGGAAGGGCATCAGCTTAAGCTGATCGGGGTTTCGCAGGCCGGCGCTGGATTCACCGTCCCCGTTGGCGCTGGTGAAGCGGTGCGCATTTTCACCGGTGCGCCGGTGCCGGAGGGCGCAGATACCGTCATCATGCAGGAAGAAGCGGTTGTGGCGGACGGCATGGTCCGCTTCACCGCCCCTGCCCGGCTCGGCCACAGTGTTCGCGCCAGGGGCATGGATTTCGCCCGAGGGCAGACCCTGGTTGCGGCAGGAACGCGACTTAACCCGCTCCATCTGACGGTTGCGGCCGCGGCAAATGTGGCTCAACTCACAGTCTCACGTCGCCCGAGCATTGCGCTGCTCGCAACCGGGGACGAGTTGGTGCTCCCTGGCGCGCCGCTTGGTGCCGACCAGATCATTGCCTCCAACAGCTACGGCCTCCAACCGCTGCTGTCACCCTATGCATGCGAGGTCGTTGATCACGGCATTGCCCGCGACAACCATGCCGACCTCTCAGCCAAACTCGGCGCCATCCTCGCCCAAGAGCCCGACATTCTCGTCACCACTGGAGGGGCTAGCGTAGGCGACCACGACATTGTCCAGGACATTCTGATCGAGCATGGAGTGACCCTCGACTTCTGGCGCATCAATATGCGCCCCGGCAAGCCGCTGATGTTCGGCGTGCGCGGTAAGACGCTTGTCTTTGGCCTTCCCGGCAATCCTGTCTCAGCCATGGTCACGGCCATGGTCTTCATCCGCCCCGCTTTGCGGCACTGGCTTGGCTATTCCGAGCCGCCAAAGTGCTTTCTGCCGCTGGCGGGCCCAACGCCCGCCAATACTGGTCGACGGCACTTCATGCGCGCTCAGGTGGTGCAAACGACCACTGGTGTCCAAGCTTTGCCCATTACGCAAACTGATAGTGGGCACACGTCCTCTCTGGCGCAAGCAGATGCCTTGATTGTTCAACCCGAGAACGATGTAGGCCAGCCAGCCGGATCGATTGTTGAAGTCGTTCTGATTGACCGCTTCTGATCGCAATCTCATGCGCTCTATTTTGAGGGACTTGGCAGGTTGTAGAACATAACTAGAACGAGTATCTTCGTTCTGCCTACGTTCCGATTCTCTGCCCGAGGGGCCCATGCTGACGCGCAAACAACATGAATTGCTGATGTTCATCCACGAACGGATGAAGGAAACCGGCATCCCCCCATCCTTCGACGAGATGAAGGACGCGCTCGATCTCGCATCCAAGTCCGGCATTCATCGGCTGATTACGGCGCTGGAAGAGCGCGGCTTTATACGCCGCCTTCCTAACCGCGCACGCGCGCTCGAAGTGGTCAAGCTACCCGATTCGATGAACCCTTCACTGGGCGGTCGCAAGACGCGGTTCGAGCCATCGGTCATCGAGGGCAATCTGGGCAAGGTCGCGTCGCCGCCGGCGCGCGTTTCTGCTGGCGAGGATTATGCCCGTCCCGTGTCCATTCCCGTTATGGGGCGGATCGCGGCCGGTACGCCGATTGAGGCCATCCAGAGCCATTCGCATACGATCATGGTGCCGCCGGAAATGCTGGGTGCCGGCGAACACTATGCGCTTGAAGTGCGCGGTGACTCGATGATCGAGGCCGGTATTTTCGACGGCGATACCGTGCTGATCAAGAAGCAGGATGCGGCGAGCACCGGGGAGATCATCGTTGCCCTGGTGGATGACGAGGAAGCCACGCTCAAGCGCCTGCGCCGTAAGGGCAATACTGTAGCTCTTGAAGCGGCAAATCCGGCCTACGAGACCCGCATTTTCCCGCCGGACCGGGTCAAGGTGCAGGGGCGTCTCGTTGGATTGTTGAGGAAGTACTGATGCGCGCGCTGGTCTCTGTTCTATTGATGTCAGCGGCCGCAATAGCCGCCCCGGTCAGCGCTCAGGAAGCATCATCGCGGGAAGCGCGATGCTGGATCGGCAGTTCGACCTTCTCACCCGGGGCATCCATGCATGTGGGAACAGCGGTTGCCACCTGCGATGCGGGGAGCGGCTGGGTGACTTCAGAATCGCCGGGCGATGCGGCCGGTTGTCTTCTGGAAGGTGAACTGTCGTCCGTGGGGGCCGTGGTCGGTATCCGCAACAATGCGACGCTGGTTCTACAGTGCCAGCCGGCCGGCACCTGGGAAACCATGCCGGTTGAAGGTCAGCCAGAAGGTTGAAGCTCCCCGGCCGGTTCAGCGAATGAACTCTTGCTTGGCACCATCGGTTTGAATCTCCGTGCCGATTTGCCTTTGCTGCACGACAGATCGGCGAAGTGTTCGCAGCCGGTTTGCTTGTTTGAGGACTGCAAGCAAAAGTTGTTCCTCAACAAGACCTTGCAGATTGGCCTGATCCGTGCCACATATGCCGCATACGTTTTCAGCCTAAGTCGGCTGCCTGCTGCCGGTTCGCCGGTCCGTGGCTTCCTTCTCTACCATGCGAACGTTATTCTCCTTTGGCGTGTTGCCACTGGATAAACCGCTCGATACGAGCACAAGGAAACTATCATGGCCCTGATCACCGGCACCGTTAAGTTCTTCAACACCACCAAGGGCTTCGGCTTCATCTCGCCTGAAAACGGCGGCAAGGATGCCTTCGTCCACATCTCCGCCGTTCAGCGTTCGGGCCTTCAGGGCCTCTACGAGAACGACAAGGTGACCTATGAGCTCGAGACCGGCCGCGACGGCAAGGAATCTGCGACCAACCTGACCCTGCTCTAGTCTTTAAGGCTTTGCAGCGAGCGCGTTCAAACGCTGCTCGATCGAACCACCGCGGAAACGCGGTGGTTTTTTGTTTGTGCCGTCAGTCGAGATATTTGCCGGAGTTAGCGCCATCCTTGTGGCGGAGGCGGGCTGAAGCAACACGCTCCGGGGCCAGAAGCCGTGCATTGATCCCAAGCGTCTGGCGCGTCGCCGATTTGGGCATCCAGTGGGTTAGGCAACCGCAGTCGCGACAGCGGTGGAAGCTCACATGCCGGCCGTTCCAGGCATAGGTGTCGGTGTCGTCCGGTTCCGGCATGCCAGACAGGTCTTTGGCATCATAATAGACCCAGAGCACGCCAAAGCGGCGACAGAGGCTGCAGTTGCACTCGACAACGACGTCAGGCGCGCTCGCCAGCTTGATGTTGATCTTGCCGCAGTGACAGCTCGCAATGATGTCGGGCTGATCGTTTGCTGTCATTGTGTTCGCCCCGTCTGACACGCTGCACATTGCCGTCGAAGCCCTCACAAACAGAAAGGCCCGCATTGGGTGCGGGCCTTTCGTTTGCTGGCGATCAGTGATTGTCGCGCGGAACGCCGTTGGTTTGGGCGATGCGCTGGTACTTCTCAGCGGGCTTGAGGATGGCGCCCTCGCCCAGTTGGCCAACGAGGCCACGTTGGATTTCCTGCCATGGCGTTTGATGCCTGGGGAACTTATAGCCACCCGCAGCCTCAAGCGCTGCTCGACGCGTGGCAATTTCCTCGTCCGAGATCAGGATGTTGGCCTGGCCCTTGTTGAGGTCGATGCGGACGCGGTCGCCGGTCCGCAGGATGGCGAGGTTGCCGCCAGCCGCAGCTTCGGGCGAAGCGTTGAGAATGGATGGCGAGCCGGACGTGCCCGACTGGCGCCCGTCGCCAATACAGGCCAGCGCATGAATGCCCTGCTTGATGAGATAGGCAGGCGGACGCATGTTCACCACCTCGGCCGCACCAGGATAGCCGATCGGACCGGCACCGCGCATGAACAGCAAGGTGTTTTCGTCGATTTCAAGCGAGGGATCGTCGATGCGGTGGTGATAGTCTTCGGGGCCGTCAAACACCACGGCCTTGCCCTCGAACATGCCCGGGTTTTGGGGATTGTTGAGGTAGCGGTCGCGGAACTCGGTCGAGATCACGCTTGTCTTCATGATGGCGTTGTCGAACAGGTTACCGCGCAGCACCAGGAAGCCCGCTTCGGTCTTGAGCGGATTGTCGAAGCGGCGAATGACCTTCTCGTCCTGAATGGGCGTGTTACGGCAGTTTTCGCCGATGCTCTTGCCGTTGACGGTAGGGGCATCCTCTCGAATCAACCCCTGGGTCATCAGTTCGTTAACCACGGCGGGCACGCCGCCGGCATGGTAGTAGTCCTCTCCCAGATACTCGCCGGCGGGCTGCAGGTTCACCAGCAGCGGCACCTTGTGGCCATAAGTCTGGAAGTCGTCGAGTTCCAGTTCCACGCCGATATGCTTGGCGATAGCCTGGATGTGGATAGGCGCATTGGTCGATCCGCCGATGGCGGAGTTGACCACGATGGTGTTGATGAAGTTATCTTTGGTCAGGATATCGGAGGGCTTGAGGTCCTCGTGCACCATGTCAACGATCCGCTTGCCGGTACGATAGGCCATTTCCTGGCGATCGCGATAAGGCGCGGGAATGGCGGCCGAGCCGGGCAGTTGCATGCCCAACGATTCGGCCAACGAATTCATGGTCGAGGCTGTACCCATGGTGTTGCAGTAGCCTGTCGATGGCGCCGAAGAGGCGACCAGTTCAATGAACTGGGCGTAATCAATCTCGCCCGCGGCCATCATCTGACGCGCCTTCCACACGATGGTGCCCGACCCGGTGCGCTCGCCCTTGTGCCAGCCGTTGAGCATAGGGCCCACCGAAAGGGCAATGGCGGGAATGTTGACGGTGGCAGCGCCCATCAGCATGGCGGGCGTGGTCTTGTCGCAGCCGATAGTAAGCACGAC
>CAKTFF010000087.1 GCA_934553185.1 uncultured Devosia sp. | reverse complement strand
GCGCAGACCTGCCGACTTGTCGACGGTAGATGACCACTTTTCCCAGGCGCGTTGCTCAGTCGTCTTTCGGGCGACGGACTCGGTTGTAATAGCATTTCCGCGCTCAATGGCAGCTCGGGCGCTATCCATCCGTCGTTCGAAATCGGCAATGGCACCTGTGGAGTGTTCTGTAGCCACACCCGCTTGGTTCATCCCCTTTTCAAAACGATCGAGGACCGCCAAGGCACCATCACCTCGTACCACCAACTCTGTGACAGCCTGGGTCATATTGCTCCTTGCATAACCGTGGGGTAGCGTCCCGAACTACTGGGGTAGGAGTTGAGACGTGAAGGCACTGCTTGCGATTACGTGCATCGCTATCCTTGCGGCCATTGCCTACCTAGGTTGGGGGGAATGGCAGCGGGCGCAACAAGCCTCAGCCGTGGCGGTTTTCACCGCCGCGCGGCAAAGTTGCCAATCCAATCTTACCGCGTCGATTTCCACTCCCAGCGAGGTGCTTGAAGAGGCCGTATCTAAGTGCGTCGCTGATCGGATGCTGACGGCTGCAGACATCGCAACGGCACGTTCGGCCACAACTGCCACTGTACCGCGAAGGCCCGCGGCGGCACCCCCTACACCCGAGCGAACTCGTAAGTGCGAGGCAGAGAACCATGCTGTAGGGAGTGCCGAGATGTACGAATGTATGACTGCGCTTTAGTTCGGCAGACCCTCAAGTGAAGTGCGAGTGCTTAGCACCAAATAGAGGTTGTCGATCTGCTCGATGGCCTCAACCTCCCATGGCGCTAGGCCGACACCTGACAATCTGATGAAGGCGTCCAATTCTCTCAAGCTAATCGGCTTTGGGCCGTATTCGCCAACTGCGCAGCGCGCCCTCATTCGCCAGTAGCTGTCCCAGAGGTAACGAACCGCCTCTGGAAATGCAGGTACGGCGAGCTCCGCCTCTATCTCTTTTCGGCGATCGTCTGTTCTGGCTCGATCTAGGAGACCCTGCAATGTTTCCCGCAGGGTGGCGCCATCGCCGCCCCTTTCTGACAGGGCAAACTCGCGCTCCGCATAGGCCAGAAGGTCTAGACGGAGCGCTTCGTAAAAGCCTGGTCGTTGGCGATGAACTCCAGCGCCTGGGCGAGCAGCCCGACACGCTTGGGATCGGAGAGCAGCTTGTTCGCGTTCTCCTCGCTGAATGGGTAGTCGGTGCCGTCGATCCGGATTGCCGACCAGCCCACCAAGCGCTCGATGACGAAGGTCACATTGCCGGCGCGCACCCCTTCGGGTGTTTCCTCGGGCGCTACCCACTTCCTTCCATTCACCCGCGCTTGCTCAATGAGCTTTTCCTTGTGGAGACGATCGCGGGAAATGCGGTTGGACTGGGCAATAGTCTGAGGGTGCCCCGGACCAGTGAAGGTCCACAGCCAGCCGGACGGCTTGCCGCCGACGATGACGTTCATTTCGGCGGTATCAGCGTCGGAAAAGCTGTCGAGCGACAGATCGAGAATATCAGCGTCTTGCGCTTGGGTTTTCATCTGGGTTCCTTTGTGGGAAGGGCGCAGAGCGTGCCCACACACGCCCTGCTGGTCGCCGGAGCGACGTAGATGAGGCTGTGGGGCCTACTTCTGAACGGCGGGGTCGACAACCGTGTCGACGGCCTTCTTGGCTGCCTGTTCGGCCTTGTTGGCCTGAGGGCTTTCAGGATCCAGACCGTCAACCGTGATGGTGATGGTGGTCGCTAGTTCGGCCTGGGCGGTCTCACTGATCTGGATCGTTGACAGACCCTCGACAGTGGTCGGCCAATCAACACGCAGTCCGACCTTTCGGGCCGCGACAATGGCGTCGTGCAGTTTCGTTGCCGCCGTGCGAACGGCGTCTTCCTTGGTGGTCATCGATGTTCTCCGGGGTTGAGCCTTAAGCGGCCGAGGTCTGGTACTTCACGATGGTGCGGTCGAAGGCCCCACCCCGCTCGTCCACGCCGGTGAGCAGCGTGAAAGTCTGGGTGCGCGCATTGTCGGTGCCGATTTCGCCCTTGGTTGCAGTCGCAAGCGTGAAGTTGCCGATGAAGAAGGAGCAGAAGTCGGCGGCGCCGCTCTCTTTTTCGGTGAACATGAGGTGCATGCTCAGCTCGGTTTCGTTCAGATACTGCTGGCTGCGGGTGACATCGGACTTAAGCGCGGTGACCGAACCCTCGACGCTGGCCAGGTTGGTGAACACATCGGGCGTCACGACTGACCCCACCACCGGCACGCCGGAGGCGTTGAGATTGATGGTGAAGTCCATTGTGCTGACATCGAGCACATCGGCCGTGCCGATGCGGATCATGGCCTCGACAGCCGTCATGCCGACCGACACGTATTCGGTGGGTGCCGTGAAGTATGGTGCCTGAGCGCCGGTCATCACTTCCATGTCCTGGCCGACCAGGCCGAAGGTCAAGATGCACATGCCGTTAGGCTGCAGCTGTACCTGCATGCTGCCGACGCGCACGCCTTTGAACACTTCCGAGCCGTCGATATCGGCCTCATGTTCTTCGAAGTTGAACGAGCGGGCCACGAGGCCCTGTGTAAGTTTCTTGGGCCGGGTCACCGTGAAGGCGGTGTCGGCCGCAGCGTTGACCGTCAGCGTCTCGGCGACCGTCATGGTTGTGGCGGTGAGCGCCGTGATGCGCAGGTTTCGGTCATTGTTGGCGGCGGACGAATGGCCAGTGAGCCGAACCACGTCGCCGACGCGCAGGCCGGCAGTAATCCAGGAGCCAGCCGCGGCCACAATGGTGTTGGCCGTTGTCGTGATGCTCGTGAGGCCCGCCGTCGCTTCGGTCACAACCAGAGCTGGGGCAAACGTACCGCGAAACACCGCTTCGATCAGATCGTCAAAGGATCCCAGGCTAAGATCGGCCGCATAAGAGCCGGTCACCGACCGAGAGCCATGCCGGCCGCGGGTCGTCATGCCGTCGCGGCGCACTTCGTTGCTGCGGATCGGCTCTTTGGCGAGGGTCAACCCGCCGCTGTTTGGCCGAAACGCCTTGGCGCCGACTGCGCCGGCAAGAGCGCCATAGGTGGCACCCTCGGATTTATACGACACGCCGACATTGCGGCCACTCTGATAGACCACGATGGCCCCCTTTCAAGCAAAAGGCCCGCTGGATGCGGGCCTCGGGTCAGTCTTGCAGCAGCGCGGTCCTATCCGCGGTGCCAGTACTCAAAGGGGACGCTCATCGTCACCCGAAACCAATTCCCGTCATCATCGCCTGACCCGCCGCCATCCACGCGTGGCGCCCAGGTGCGGACGTAGCAACCGGGCTCATCCTTGTAGAAAAGCGCGGCCCGGAAGACCTCGCCGACGTCAGTGGCGTGCTGCGTGGCCTGCGCCTCACCGGATCCAGAAGGTACGAACACATGGACGTAGATGAAGCCTGGATTGCGCCAAGCTTGTTTGCCGGGCACCCCAGCCCCTTCGAGGGAGGACGGCAGGCTGCTGATCTCCAGGTTGACGAACGCAGTGGCAAATCCATCTGCGTCGACTGGCGGCCAAGGCTCAGGCGGCGCTTCGTTCTGGAAAGTGATCGGCGTCGCGGTCCAATTGTCGACGAGCCGCTGTCGGATCGCTGCTTTGGCGCCTGCAAAGTCTGCCATCAGCGGCTCCTGATCTTAAGAGCGGGAAATCGGTTGCCTGACTTGTTGCCCTTTGTCCCCGAGGCTGTCGCGCCGCCGACCACACCCTGCCAGTCGAAGGTGATGCGGGCCGTGTTGCCAAAACGCCGAGCCACAACCGATGCAGCCTGCTCATAGACGCGATCCGTTCCCGGAACCCGCATCGTCATGGTGCTCATCTCGATCTTGCGGCTATAGGGCAAGGTGTTAGTCACGATTATGTCGCTGCGACCGTCCCAATCGCGAAGATTGGTCGCTTCGGCCCCGCCGACAAACAGTTGATGCCGGTTCCGATACTCTCCGGAGAGCACTGGAGACAGGTCAAACAGCGTCTCCATAGCGAACCGCACCACCTCGTCGAGGCGGTTGTAGTTGTAGCGGATCACGCCACCGATCTGCACACTCTCCTCCGGCGCGCCGCGTACGCCGTCCACCATTCGGGTGAAACGGCTCGGGCGTGGATCGGACTGCATGATCTTGGCATGCTCGTTCTTCGCCAGTTGCACATGCGCCTTGTGCGTCTCGGCGATCGTTGCTTTCGCAACCGCCTGGAAGACGCGGATCGAGTTGCCGGGCATCAGTCGCCACGCACTACGAGGTTGATCCGCACTAGAGTGTCGTTCAGGTGAACCAGCTCCGCGGATTGCACGGTTGCCGATCCGCCGGCGTGGAATGAAACTTTGTCTTGCCCCTTTGGTGGCCCGAAGGCGCCCAGAGCGGTTGGGGATAGCACAATGCTGCGGTCGCCCTGCTTCAGGGTGCCCACAAGTTCGCCAGCCTTGAAGCTGCGCACGAACCCGCGCATAGGCGCCACCGCGCCGTCACCCCGCTTGAATTTCAGCGACTGCCCATGCTTACCGATCTGCCGATCCAGCATCGCGATGGCGTCCGCGGGGCTCATATACGGCGAACCTTCAAACCGGAGAGCAGCCGCTTGGCGGTCGCTTCGATGATCTGCCCTGCCTGCTCGGACACCGTGTAAGTCGTGGTGCCGACACCATCCACGGCCTCGCTGCGGATGAACAGGTTCTCGGCGCTAAGCGCCTTCATGTGCTGCACCGACATGATTACAGCCTGCTTGACCCGCGCGGGAACCTGCTCGTCCCACCTGGTGGCATCCTGAGCGTTGCGGCTGCCATAGCCTGCCCAATACCGAATGCGAAGGTCGCCTGCCCTACCCCGCAAGGTGGGCACATTCTCAAAATAGAGCGGCGAAGGGTAAGCCCAGGGCTGGGTTACACCCAGGTGATCGACATACTCGACACCCTCGATCTCGAGCACAGGCCCGATCGGCAGCGAATAGCCCTGGACCGGCCAGCGATCCAACGACCATTCCAGCAGTTGTGGCGCCAGGCACCGCCCGAGCCACCCGGTGTACCCGTCCAGTTCCTCGGTCGCAGCCGCAATCATGGCCGTGACCTTGAGATCGTCGGCCGCGTGATCACCTGCGATGTCGGTCGGCGCCACGAAAGGCTCGGGCGGGGTGATGACGCGAATGGACATGGTCAGTCGTCCACGCTTGCCCAAGCGCCGGTAGCAGCGGTCACGCGGCGCACCTGATAGGGCGGGATGAAGCCAACAGGGCAGCCGCTGAAGGTGATTGTGCCACTATCGCCGTTTTCAACGGGGATCAGCGTCACGTCACCGGCCTGCAGGCAAACGATCGCCTTGGCCACGTTAGGCAGATCAGCAGCGCCGGGATTGATGACCGCCCCCTTCCGGCCGAAACCGGAAGAGGTGTTGCTGTCGCTCTGGAACGGGTCGCCCATTTACTTGGCGTCCTGGTCCTTGGTCGACGTATCGGCCGAAGAGTAGCCGAGCGCCTTCTCAACGGCTTCCTGCCCTGAAATGGTCGGATCGTTGAAGTCGATGCGGTTCTGGTCGATGCTCGTGCCCTTGCGAGGGTTGTCGTCCACTGCCGGGTGGCTGGGGTCGACATCGGAAACGATCTGGATCGGAGCACCGGAAGGGTCAAAGTCGGTTGCGGCTGGCACATTGGCCGGGGCAGAACCGGCGACCGCGGTGCCGACGTCCCCACCTGCAGAACCTGCAGGAGCGGCGCCCGCCGTTGCGCTGGAAGTCTCGCCACCATTGGTGATGGTGACACTTTCGGTCTCGTGGTTCTGCAGCAGAGCCGGCGAGTTCATCAGGTCTTTCGAAGCCATCATGGCCTCCATGTTGGGGGTGTTGGTGGCTGCGGACCGAAGCCCGCAGCGAAGATTATGCGGCAATACGCAGCGCGCGCATGGGCTCTGGATTGTAGACGCCGCCACCGACCCGCTTGGTGGTGTAGAAGTGGACGAACGGCTTGTTGGTCAGCGGATCGCGGATGACGCGAATGCCGATGCGGTCCACAACCAGATAGGTTGCATCCATGTCGCCGTAGAGCGCGGCAATGTTCCCGGCGCCGACATTGGGCATGTCGTTGACCTCGACCAGCGGCACGCCGGCAAGCGAGGACGGCTGCCCCAACTGGTAAGACGGCTGCCACAAATAATTTCCCTGTCCATCCTTGAGCTTGCGCATGCCGCCGATGCTCAGACGGTTGGAGTAGAGCTTTGCGTTGGCCGCATATTCGCCAGGGAGGTCGTAGAACAGGTTGATGAAGCCGTCGGAGGTGAAGGCCCCCGCAGCGCCGCTGTTCACGACGCCAATGGCGCCCCAGGGATGCTTGGCAGCATTTGGCGCACCGGTGACATAGGTCAGGATGCCGAAGGGCTTGTTCACGCCGTCACCGCTGACGAAAGCAATGCCTTCCTGGCGGGCGAACTCGCCATCAACCTCGTCGGCCAGCCATTGCTCCAGATCCACGGCAGAGTCGTCGAGCATCTGCTGGGAAATGGCGGGGTTCGCGTAGATTTCACCAGGGGTGAAGTCGAGCTGGCCCAGCTGCGGCGTAGTGGTGGCCGGGCGCGAGGCAGTTTCACCCACCCAGCCGGAACCGACCGCGCGATCAGTGAACAGCTTCTTGAAGCCGGCCGTGGTGATCGACTGCACCCGCGCATTGGCGCGAATGGGCGACACGCGCTTCAGCTTGCCGGTGATGGTGCGGTCCCACTCAATCGGAGCGAGATAACCACCATCAGCGTCGGTGCCCTTGGTCATTGCGGCGCTGACATCGCCCTTGCGCATGTGGGCCTTGAAGGCATTCACATAGTCGGGATCGGCTGGCATGTCGCCGATGACATTGCCGAGGCTGGCCGCGGCGATTTTGATATTCAGGTCGTCGATGACACCCTGAAAATTGTCGATCGAAGCGCTGATACGCTCGACCTTCTCATTGATCACGACGTCGGCCTTTTCACCCTTGGCCAGGCGCTCATCGTTTGCGTTCTTGAACTCGTTGAACGCGTTCTGGACCGCAGCAATCATTGCCTTGGGGTCATTTGCATCAGCGCGGGGCATGATGGTGACAGCGCGCGGCACAGGGGCGAACGCCGTCGAGCCCGCCAACATGGCGAGCGCGGTAGAGTGCTTCATCAGAAGCTCCTATTTTGCTTGGAAAGAGGCGAGAAGCCCGGCAAGGCCGGTGTAGTCATCGGCCGCGTCAGCGCCTGGCGTGACGGGGTCGACCGCATCAGTGGCAGCGCCGGGCGTGCCCTTGATATTGTTGATGCTGGCCCGCGCCTCGGTGCGCGTCTTGCCAGCGGAAACAAGTGTCAGCTCCATGGCGCGGAGCTCGTTGACGCGACGATCTTCCGCTTTGGCAGTGTCGTCGATTGTCATGGTGTCGGACGCCAACAGCCCATCCGCAAAGCCGCGATCGATGGCCATGGAACCGGACATGAAGGTCTCGTCGTCCATCCACTTGGAAATGGCTTTGACGTCCTGCCCAGTGCGGGCGGCGTAAACATCGGCCAACGCAGTGTCGAAAGGCTCGAGCCAGTCGGAGACCTCGCGCATGTCATGGCGATTGCCGGCGCTAATGACCCAGGTATTGTGGATCATGATGAAGGACGCGGCGCCGATCTCGATGGTGTCGCCGGCCATGGCGATGATCGAGGCAGCGGAAGCGGCCATACCCATCACCTTGACCGTGATCGGCTCTGGATGCTCGCGCAACACGTTGTAGATAGCAATTCCCTCGAATACGTCTCCGCCTGGGGAGTTGATCTGCACCTCGATCGGCCGCGGCCCGATGGCCCGAAGCTGAGACGCGACCTTCTTGGCCGTCACCCCGCCCCCGGTCCAGTAATCCTCGCCGATCG
>CAKTFF010000086.1 GCA_934553185.1 uncultured Devosia sp. | reverse complement strand
ACCTTCGATTGGGGCATTCCCGTGCCTGGCGACGAAGGCCACGTCATGTATGTGTGGGTCGACGCCCTCACCAACTACATTACCGGCGTGGGCTACCCGGATACGGAAAGCGAGCTGTTCCGCAAATTCTGGCCCGCGGACCTCCACGTCATCGGCAAGGACATCATTCGCTTCCACACCGTGTACTGGCCCGCCTTTCTGATGAGCGCCGGCATCGAGGTGCAGCACCGCGTATTCGCCCATGGCTTCCTCACGGTTGACGGGCAGAAGATGAGCAAGTCGCTGGGCAATGTCATCGATCCGTTTGCCCTTGTGGAGCAGTTCGGCGCCGACAACGTCCGCTACTTCTTCCTGCGCGAGGTATCCTTCGGCAATGACGGCGACTACAGCGACGAAAAGCTGATCCTGCGCGTCAATGCCGATCTCGCCAACAACCTAGGCAATCTGGCCCAGCGCTCTTTGTCGATGATTGGCAAGAACTGCGACGGCAATGTGCCGTCGTTCGGCCATGCGACCGCGGCAGACGAGGCACTGGAAACCGAAGTCGGTGAAGCCATTCAACTCGCGCAAAAAGCGATGGATGAGCAACTGGTGCATGAAGCGACCGGTGCCATCATTGCGGCGCTGAGTTCTGCCAACAACTACTTTGCCGCGCAGGAACCCTGGGCGCTCAAGAAAACCGATCCGGAGCGCATGGCCACAGTGCTCTACCGCACGGCCGATACTGTGCGGCGCCTCGCCATCCCCATGCTGGCCTTCGTGCCCGCATCGGCTGCGCGGCTGCTCGATCAGCTTGCCGTGCCGGAAGAAGACCGGCTGCTGCCGCTCGCTCTCGTGCGCAACAGGCTGGTTCCCGGCACCGAACTGCCGACGCCGCAGGGTGTCTTCGCGCGCCTCGAGCGCAAGGCTGAATAGCCATGCTGATCGACAGCCACTGCCACCTGGACTTCGAAGCGCTCGCCGGAGACATCGACGGCGTTCTCGCCCGTGCGCAGGCAGCGGGGGTAACCGGCATGGTGACGATTTCCACACTTGTGGAGAACTTTTCCACCTACACGGCCATCGCAGAACAACACCAGAACGTCTGGTGCTCGGTCGGCACGCACCCGCACAATGCCGACAAGGAACTCCATGTCACCACGGATGAGCTTGTCCGGCTAAGTGCCCATCCTCGCTGCGTCGCCATCGGCGAAGCGGGTCTCGATTACTTCTACGACAATGCGCCCAAGGCAGCCCAGGAGACAGGCTTGCGCCGCCATATCGCTGCGGCACGCATCACTGGTCTTCCACTGGTTATCCACAGCCGGCAAGCAGACTCGGACATGTCCGCGATTCTCGAGGAAGAGGCGAGAGCAGGTGCTTTCCCCTTCGTTCTCCATTGCTTCACGGCCGGTGCCGATCTGGCCCGCGCGGCCCTGAGCTTGGGCGGATACATCTCGTTCTCCGGCATCATCACCTTTCGCAATGCCGAAGAAATCCGCGACGTGGCGCGCTTCGTTCCGGCCGATCGCTACCTCGTAGAGACCGACGCGCCATACCTAGCGCCCATTCCTCACCGCGGGCAATCGAACGAGCCGAGCTTTGTGCGCCACACTGCTGAAAAGCTAGCCGAGGTGCGCGGCATTTCCCTTGAGCAACTTGGCCGTGAAACGACCGCCAATTTTGCCCGGCTGTTCAGCAAAACCGGACTGGCCTGAACCATGCCCGCTGCCCAGATCATCACTGCAACGATCCTTGGCTGCGGCTCCTCGGGTGGCGTGCCGCGCGTCGGCAATGTTTGGGGCGTCTGTGATCCCGCCGATCCGCGCAACCGGCGTCTCCGCTGCTCGCTGCTGATCGAAGGCCGGCAGGTGGAGGGCGGTGAGCCCACCCGCATTCTGATCGATACCGGGCCGGATCTGCGCGAGCAACTGCTGAGCACAGCGGTCGATCGGGTCGAGGCAGTGCTCTATACGCACGCTCATGCCGACCATATCCATGGCATAGACGACCTGCGCGGCTTGGCGCTTTACAATCACAAGCGTGTCGACGTCTATCATTCGGTCGAGACCGGCCAGCGGCTGCGCGAAGCTTTTGGCTATTGCTTCTCCACGCCAGCAGGCAGCGATTACCCGCCTATCCTCAACGCTCATGACATCGCACCAGGCCAGGACCTGGTTGTCGATGGGCCAGGCGGCACCATTGCGGTCCATGCTTTTGAGCAAGTGCATGGCAGGATCACGTCGCTTGGCTTCAGGATCGGCAGCTTTGCCTATTCAGTTGACCTTTCGGGCTTCCCTGAAACGTCGTTTGAAGCGCTCCAGAATCTTGACCTCTGGATCATCGACGCCTTGCGTCCCACGCCGCACCCAAGCCATCTCAGCCTGCCCGAAACGCTGGAGTGGATTAGCCGCTTTGCGCCCAGGCAAGCCGTGCTGACCAACATGCATACCGATCTGGACTACCGGCGCACTGAGGTTGAGACGCCCGCCAACGTGACGCCAGCCTTTGACGGCATGCAGATCGACGTCGTTGCGGGCGTTATACTCAACCGCTGATCAGCAAAAACCAATCATGAAAAAAGGCGGCCCGAAGGCCGCCTTTTGCGTTTAACCCAGACCCAGGCGGCGCTGCCACCACCCGGCTTTCTTCTTTGGCTGCGGCTCTGCGCCTTCTTCCGCAGCCTCCGGCTGAGGCGAACTGGACGACACCACGATGCCTTCAGCTGGCAGTTCCTTCCTTACCCGGCGAGAGCGCGGCGCTTCGCCCTGTGCCTCTGCAGCTTCAGGGGCAGCTTCCGGCGTAGCCTCAACCGAAACTTCGGCCACAGGCTCGGACGGTGCTTCCGCAGTGGGCTCTGCCATTTCCGGTGCTGCTTCGGCAACAGCCTCAACTGGTGCTGCCGCTGCTGTTTCCGCCTTTGGCTTGCGTGTCCGAGGCTTGCGCTTTGGCTTTTCCTCAGCTGCCGTTGCAGCCCCAGCCTCAACAGGCGCTGCATCGACAGGTGCTGAGTCGGCCGTCTCTTCGACCTTCTTCCGACGTCCGCGCTTTGGCTTTTCCACCGGCTCTGCCGCCGCTTCCTCGACTGGCTGGGTTTCCGGAGCAGGCGCGCTCACCTCTGGCTCAGCCGCAACGACCTCGTCCTGAGAATCTGGCATCTCGGCGCTAGTCTCAGCATTCTCTGGCGAGAACGCCTCGCTGTCGACCGCAGCCGCAACAGGCGCTGCGGACCGCTCGACGCCCTCTTCGCCCTCGCGACGATTGCGACGTCCACCACGGCGACCACGCCGGCGACGCTTGCGCGGTTCGTCATCGGCAGCGGCATCGCCTGAGGCAGCACTCGTGCCTTCTTCCTCTTCGCCTTCCACTGGTTCAGCGACTTCATCGCTACCCTCGCTCACAGCGGCAACTTCAGGCCGCTGCTGACGCTGCCCACCTTCCTCGCCGCGCTCACCGCCGCCACGACGGCGACGACGACGCCGACGACGTCCGCCTTCACCTTCGCCTTCACTCGCTTCAGCAGTGGCTGAGGCGGTGCTCTCCTCGGCCTCTTCGTCCTCGGCTTCGTCGACGATCTCTTCTTCGATCTCGTCATCGATCACCGCGCTGTCCACGCGAACATGCTCGGTCGCACGCTGTTCGGCATAGGCCATGACGCGCGCTTCGCCTTTTTCAATAGCAAACTGGCTGCCCGTCATCTTGCCATCGGCCGTGATGGTGATCGACAACTGATTGCGCAGTTCCAGCGCTGTCAGCGTCTCGCGCTTGAAGTTGAGGATGTAGAGCGCGATCTCGACCGGCACGCGGACGTTGATCGACTGTCCCTGGCGGCGCAGCACATGGTCCTCGATATGGCGCATGATCATCAGCGCCAGGGACTCCGTTGACCGCACGAGGCCCGTACCGTCGCAGATCGGGCACTTGTGGGTGGAAGACTCCACCACGCCAAAGCGGATGCGCTGGCGGCTCATTTCCATCAAACCGAAGTGCGAGATCCGGCCAACCTGGATGCGGGCACGATCGTCCTTGAGGCAATCCTTGAGCTTACGCTCCACCGCCCGATTGGAGCGGTTTTCCATCATGTCGATGAAGTCGATAACGATGAGACCAGCCAGGTCACGCAGCCGCAGCTGGCGGGCAACTTCGTCGGCAGCCTCCAGATTGGTCTGAAGCGCGGTGTCCTCGATATTGTGCTCCTTGGTGGAGCGTCCCGAGTTCACGTCGATCGAGACCAAGGCTTCGGTCGGGTTGATGACGATATAGCCGCCGGAGGGCAGGGTGACGGTGGGCGAGAACATGGAATCAAGCTGCTGCTCGATGCCATATTTGCTGAAAAGCGGCTGATCTTCCTTGTAGAGCACCACGTTCTTGGCGTGGCTCGGCATGATCATGCGCATGAAATCCTTGGCCTCGTTGAAGGCCTGGTCACCCGCAACGAACACCTCGTCGATGTCCTTGTTGTAAAGATCACGGATGGTGCGCTTGATCAGCGAGCCTTCTTCGTAAACAAGGCAGGGCGCCTGCGACTTGAGCGTTAGTGAGCGGACCGACTCCCATAACCGCATCAGGTATTCGAAGTCGCGCTTGACCTCGGCCTTGGTGCGCGAAGCACCGGCCGTGCGCAGGATTACGCCCATGCCCTGCGGCACTTCGAGGTCCGAGGTAATTTCTTTGAGGCGCTTGCGATCGGCAGCATTGGTGATCTTGCGCGAAATGCCGCCGCCACGCGCCGTGTTGGGCATCAGCACCGAATAGCGTCCAGCCAGCGACAGATAGGTGGTCAGCGCCGCGCCTTTGTTGCCGCGCTCTTCCTTGACCACCTGCACCAGCATGACCTGGCGCCGCTTGATCACTTCCTGGATCTTGTAATGACGACGGTTGTTGCTGGGCTTGCGCCGTTCCGGCACTTCCTCAAGCGCATCGGCGCCACCGATGGACTCGACAGGCTCGATGTCAGCGGGCGCTTCTTCGATGTGGCTTTCTTCGCCTTCGTCAGCTTCCGTCTCAGCTTCACCTTCGGGAGCGGCCTCGCTGACGCTCTCGACCTGCGCGCCGGTCTCTTCGGCAGCGGCTTCGACGGCTTCCTCGTGATGCTCTTCCTCGGCCTCTTCGTCGCGCAGCAGGGCTTCGCGGTCAGCTACGGGGATCTGGTAATAATCGGGGTGAATTTCGCTGAAAGCGAGAAAGCCATGGCGGTTACCGCCATATTCCACAAAGGCCGCCTGCAGCGACGGTTCAACGCGGGTGACCTTGGCGAGATAGATATTGCCCCGCAACTGCTGGCGCTGGGCCGATTCGAAGTCGAACTCTTCGATCCTGTTACCGGATGTGACGACGATCCGTGTTTCTTCCGGGTGGATAGCATCCACCAGCATTCTCTTGGTAGCCATTGGGAACTCCGGGCACTCGCGCGCCGACAAGAGGCCGCCGGCAGACCGGTATCCTCCTTGTGGCGCTATGCGAGGCAAATGGTTTGGGGTGCGTGACGCGCAAAAGCTCTGCCTTGAACGCGTTTAACTCGATGGTCATGGCCCCATGATGCAGCACGGCAAAACGGCAATCGACTGAAACGATCGCGTCGCGTTTTAACCGCCTGCGGGCCATATGACCTCTTCCTGTTGGACCACCGGCATCAAGCGATGCGCGGCAGCCGTCCGGCCTGAATGGGCCGAAATTCGTAGCGAAGCGCAGGATTTGCCGCTTCTGAACAGTCATCTGGGAAAGCTCTTCGATCCCTCGTGCCTGCCACTTCCCGGACCGCTGTCATGCGCCCTAAAAAGACGCAAACTGGTGCCGCAGGAAGCTTGCGCCTCGTCTTAAGCGTGTAGGGATGTTGCGGCGAAATGGCAACAGGAAAGTCTTAACCGGCCTGGCAGCGTCAATCGTGTGCCCTTGTGTTGGCGGCTTGGGCAAATCAACGCATAAGCGCTCGACCGCCGCAGAATCGCCCTATCCGGGTGCGTGATGTGCGCGCCGTGATGGGGACTGAACTGGCTTGGTGAACTTGATCCGCTTGCTTTTGCTGCCGCTGCTTGTTGTCCAGCTTGGCTTGCTCGTCTTTCCTACGACAAGCCTTGCGCAGGACGCTCCCGCCGCGGCGCCCGCTGAAGCGCTCCCCAATGTCATGGACGTGCGCGTCTCCGCCACCCCCGAGCGGGCACGGTTGGTGATCGACCTGGCGGCCAAGACAGAGTTCGCGCTGGTCTCTTTAAGCGAGCCCGACCGTCTCGCTATAGACGTCCGTGCCGCTACCTTTTCGGTACCAACACCCACCGGTGTTCCGGCGGGTGAGGGGATTATCGCCGAATATGATGTCGAACAAGTCGCGCCCGACCGCGTGCGCACCCTCCTGACGCTGTCGGCGCCTGCGCAGGTGCAGCAGGCCTATCTTCTTGATCCGTTCGAAAATCAGCCAGCGCGCCTGGTGGTGGATATTATCCCCGCCACAGCAGCCGAGTTTGCCGCCAATGTTGCGCGCGACATTGCCGGCTCGGAGGCTACGGCGCCCGCGACTGCCGCATCCACCCCGGCCGGCGGCTCGGAACTGCCAATCGAGACGAAACCGCTTGTGGTCATCGATCCGGGGCATGGTGGCATCGACAGTGGCGCAGAGACCGCTAATGGCATCAAGGAAAAAGACATTGTCCTCGCCTTTGCGCTCCGCCTCCAGGAACTGCTGGTCGCATCCGGGCGCTTCGATGTTGCCCTGACACGGGAAGACGACACCTTCCTCCGCCTTGAAGAGCGGGTGGCGCTGGCGCGGGCCAACAAAGCGGACATGTTCATCTCCATCCACGCCGACAGCTTCGGGCAGCCGGAAATCCGCGGCGCAAGCGTCTATACCCGCGACGAGAACGCCACGGACGTGCTCGACAAGGTTTTAGCCGACAACGAGAACAAGACCGACATCATCGCCGGATTTGCCATGCCACAGATGGCGCCTGAAGTGGTCGACATCCTCCTTGACCTGATGCGCCGCGAAATGCGCCATCAGTCCTTCCTCGCGGCGCAGGCCATCGTTCACCAGCTTGAACCGAGCGTCGAACTACGCCGCTTTCCAGTGCGCCAGGCCGACTTCTTTGTGCTCCAGGCGCCTGATGTGCCGTCCGTCCTGGTTGAACTGGGCTTCCTGTCCAATGCCGATGATATGGCCAATCTCTTGCAGGGCGAGTGGCAGGATCGCACAGCCAATGCTCTGGCACGCGGCATCTCGACCTATTTCGACAGCCTGGTGCCCGAGCAATGATGCGTGAAGGTTCTCTTGGCGGCCTGTGCCGTGGTCCATTAGTGGCAGGCTTGTGATGCACTCTGCCCAGCTCATCTGTTATGCTCATCAGATTACACCGATTTGCCTGCGCAGCCACCTGATTGGCCTTGCCCGGCAGCAGGATCGCGTCCTGCTCAGGAGACTTTGACTATATGCTGCGCTTGCTTGGCTGGCTCTTTGGCTTTGGGATGTTTGCGCTGCTCGGCATCGTCGGGGGCGCGGCAATCTATCTGACCTCGGTCGCCGCCCAGCTTCCCGACTATACCGTCCTCAAGGACTACCAGCCGCCCGTGACAACGCGCGTGCACGCGGCCGATGGTGTGCTGCTCGCTGAATTTGCACGCGAACGCCGTCTGTTTCAGCCCATCGAGACGGTGCCGCCCATGGTCATCCAGGCGTTTCTGTCAGCCGAAGACAAGGACTTCTACACCCATGGCGGCATTGCCATTGATGGTGTCTTCCGCGCCGTGCGCGACAACCTTCTGGCTCGGATGGACGGCAACTCAGCCATTCAAGGTGGTGGCTCCTCCATCACCCAGCAGGTGGCCAAGAACTTCCTCCTGACCAGCGAACAGACCTGGGATCGCAAGATCCAGGAGGCACTGCTTGC
>CAKTFF010000085.1 GCA_934553185.1 uncultured Devosia sp. | reverse complement strand
TCATTGATGCCGTGCGCGGCGGTGAAAACCGCATCCGCTGCCCCTATGGCGAGGCACTCAAGACCCACCGTGTCGCACTGGCCATCAACCAGTCGGCGCGCGAGGGCCGCGCACTCGACATCGCGGGCTGAGGGCAGAACATGTCGGAACGCCAGATCAGATCCCTCGGCATCGAGCGCGAGGGCCAAGCCTATCACTTCCCCTACACCGAAGGTGATCCGGCGGAGGGCCACGTTCGGCTCCAAACACTCTATACCGGCTTCTCAGCCGGTACCGAATTAACATTTATGAAGAACACCAACCCTTATTTTCATTCCCGCTGGGATGGCGATCGTGGGGTGTTCATCAGCGGCGAACCGAGCCTACATTACCCCGTGCCGTTTCTCGGCTACATGGAAGTGGCGCGGGTGATCGACAGCCGCAGCCCCGCCTTTCATCGCGGGCAGGTGCTTGCCACCACCTTTGGGCACAAGAGCGGTCACACCGCCGATCCGTCCCGCGACGTCCTGATCCCCATGCCTGAGGGAATGAACCCGATCCTGGGCATCTTTGTTGCCCAGATGGGTCCGATCGCTGCCAATGGTATTCTCCATGCAGATGCCGAATTTTTCGGGCTCGATGTAAGCCGGCTCGGTCAGTCGCTGACCGATAAGCCGGTGCTGGTGATCGGCGCCGGAACCGTCGGCATGATGACGGCCCTGTTCGCGCGACGGGCCGGGGCGTCCGAAGTGGTGGTCGCCGACCCTTCGCCCTTCCGGCGCGACCGCATCGAGGCGCTGGGCCTCCGGGCCATGGACGAGGATCAGGCCTGGCAATATGCCCGCACGCATTGGCACAGCGGCGGCGAACGCGGCGCCGATTTCGTGTTCCAGACGCGCGCGCATGCCGACAGCCTCCATGCTGCTTTGCGCGCACTTCGCCCGCAGGGTACGGTGATCGACCTCGCCTTTTACCAGGGTGGGGCCGATGCGCTCCGCCTGGGTGAGGAGTTCCACCACAATGGCCTCGCCATCCGCTGCGCCCAGATCAACCGCGTGCCGCGCGGCCTGGCCCATTTGTGGGATCGTCGCCGCTTGGGCGCCGAAACGGTTGCCTTGCTCCAAAGCGAGGGCGAGGCGATCCTGCGCGAGATCATCACCCACATCGTTCCTTTCGATGATGGTCCCGCCTTCCTCGCCGAACTGGTGCAACACCGTCCCGACTTCATGCAGATTGTCTTTCAGGTAACCGAGTGAGCAGCGAACCCACCCGTATTCTTTTTGTTTTTGCCTGGCTCGTGGTGGGCGGCGAAGAAACCGAAGTCAGGCTCCTTGCCCAGCATCTGGATCGATCGCGATACCGGATCGACGTCGTCGCCTGTTTTCACAAGCCCGGCATGCCCGAGCAGACCCATGACCAGCTGCGCCACCTGGGCGTCGATGTTGACACCGTGCCCTACACCCTCTCCTTCGAGGACACGGTCGCCTACCTGGCGCAAAAGGTTTCCGACTACGACATCGTGGTGTCCTGCCAGAACGTCGCCGATATCTACCCCGCGCTTGAGCGGGCAAACCTGCGTCCGCCGCTGATCGAGCATGGTGGCCTTGTTTCCGAAGCGCTTGCCGGCCCCAAGCACTTCACCAATCGCTATGTCGGCGTTTGCAAGACCATAAGGGATGCCGCCGCGACCAGAATGGTGGGCCGCGAGCATCATGCGCTCGAAATCCCATCCATGGTCGACCTTGGCGCTTTCGACCACGCCCAGCGTGGCTGGGTGCGCGGCGAACTGGGCATCGCCGATGACGTGCCGCTGATCGGCTGGGTCGGACGCCTCGACAGCAAGAAGCGCGTCGAGGACTTCATTGAAGCTGCTGCCCTCGTCCACCGCAAGCGTCCCCGCGCCCGCTTCCTTGTGGTCGGCGGCCCCGACGCCTTCATGCCCGAATATGCCCATCACCTTCATTGGCTCGCCGGTGAACGTGGGCTCGGTGGCAGCCTTCAGTTCTTGGGCGACCGTGGGGACATCCCCGCCATTTGCCGCGCGCTCGATATCTTCGTCTGGCTCTCGCGCGGCGAAGGCATGCCCCATGTGATCGCCGAAGCCGGCGCTGCCGGGCTCCCGGTGATCGCGACGCCCGACAATGGCGCCCTCCAGCAGATCGAGGATGGCGTCTCCGGCCTCTTTGTGCCCCACGAAAAGCCCCGCGCCGTGGCTGACGCCATGCTCAAGCTGCTCGACAGCCCGGCCCTTCGTCAGCGCCTGGGCAAGGCTTTGCGCCACACTGTCGAGACCCGCTACAGCATCAAGGCCGTCGTTCCCCAGTGGGCGGCGCTGTTCGATGCCGTCATGGCCGAGCGAAGGCCCGCGCCACCGCCAACCATCTTCCGTTCCTATTGGCAGGGCGGCTTTGAATGTTCCTCTCACCGCCTTCGCCATGGCCGCCGGCTCGACATCATCGCGTCCAGCGGTCACGATCAGCATAGCGAAAGCGATTATCGACAGTTATCGGGCCTTGGCATTCGCACCGTCCGGGACGGATTGCGCTGGCACTTGATTGAAGCCAGTCCCCGCCGCTACGACTGGTCGAGCTTTGATCCGATGCTCAAAGCCGCCGGGCGCGCCGGCACGCAGGTCATCTGGGACCTTCTCCATTACGGCTGGCCAGACGACATCGACATCTGGCACTCTCAGTTCGTGGATCGTTTCACCCGCTTCGCCCGCGCCGCGGCGCAGCACGTAAAAGACTATTCCGACGCGGTGCCGTTCTACTGCCCGGTCAATGAAATCTCCTTTTCGGCATGGGGCGGCGGCGATGCCGGCTATCTCAATCCCTTCGCCCATGGCCGCGGCCATGAGCTCAAGGTGCAACTGACCCGTGCCGCCATCTCGGCCATGGAAGCTATCCTTGATGTCGATCCGCGTGCCCGTTTCATGCATGCCGACCCGGCGATCAACGTCATCACCGATCCCCATCGCCCCCATGAATTCTGGCTCGCCGAAGGGCACCGCCAGGCGCAATATCAGGCCTGGGACATGATCTCGGGTCGCTCCTGGCCACAGCTGGGTGGCCGCCCCGAACTGCTCGACATCATCGGGGTCAATTACTATTCCAACAATCAGTGGATCCATGGCGGCCCGCCGGTCGATATCGGCCACCCGCTCTACCGCCCGCTTCATCGCCTCTTGATGGAAATTTATGGCCGCTATGGCCGGCCCATCCTTCTTGCCGAAACCGGGATCGAGTTCGACCGCCGCCCGGCCTGGCTCGCTTATGTCGCCGCCGAGCTCGAACTCGCCCGCGCCAAGGGCGTGCCCATGGAAGGGCTCTGCCTTTATCCCGTGCTCAACCATGCCGGCTGGGACGATGACCGTCCGTGCCAGAATGGCCTCCTCGAACAGCCCTGGTCCGCCGGCCGCCGCGATGTTTATCAGCCGCTGGCGGATGAACTGGCGCGCGCCCAGCAGCGACACGCCCAGCGCCTCGCGCCGAGCGTGCGGCAGGCGGATCGGGATGTTACTGCGGCATTGGCGCACTTGGCAGACGCCTAGTTTCCTGTTTGTTCCTCGCCAGAGGAGCAGCAGCGATTCTCTCTTTCGATCCGACCGACCTTTTCAGCTATTTTGATGCGCAGGCAAAAGAGCCTGCGCCAAACCGCTTTGCGTCCCCGATCATGGCGGGCTTTGAATGCGGCCATCTTGGATGGAACGGGCACGACCTGCTGGTCACCACTGCGCACCTGCCCCATGTCCGCATGGCTGAGCATTACCAGACCGCCCGCCACCATGGCCTTCATACCGCCCGCGACGGCCTCCCCTGGCGGCACGATGCCCCTGCGCGCCTCGCAACAGCGGCGCAGTCAGGCATGCAGGTGATCTGGGACCTCAACCATTATGATCCGCCCCCCGATTGGGTGGGCCATGCCCGGCACTGCGCCACGCTCGCCGATCACGGCCAACCGTTCTGGATCTGCCCGGTCAACGAGCCGATGCTTTATCCCATGCTCGCCGGCATGGCTTGGGAACATGCCGTCGATCTGGCCATCACCATGGCCCGCGTGGCGCGCGATCACCATCCCGATGTTCGCCTTCTCTCCACCGACCCCATTACCGGTATCGGCGAACGGCAGTTCGCCGCCACCGATCGGCTGGTGGGGGCAGGGGTCGTGGACATAGTGGGGATCAATTACTATCCCCACACCGCCCGCACCTCTTTGCTCAAGGTCCTGCTCAAGACCTGGCGCCGCTATGGCAAGCCGATCCTCCTCAGCGAAACCAGCTGGCACGATGGCCATCCCATCCACCATCGCCGCCATCCCGGCTTCAACAAGGCCGACTGGTTCTGGCATGTGATGGACCAGATCAGGCAGGCGTCGCTCCAAGGCGTCGAAGTTGCGGGCCTTTGCTGGTACCCGATCGTTGATTGCCCGCCCTGGCAGCGTCCGCGCTCGCGCAACAGGTGGAGCCATGGCTTGATCCGCAAGGACGGGGGCGTCGATCCCGCCCTCAGCCATGCTCTCCATCAGGACCACGATCTCTCCCTGTTCCGCGCGCGCTGAACTTATGCCGGTGTGTACGCAAGGGAGATATCGAGCACCCAGGTGATGCCGAACCGATCCCGGAGCATGCCATAAAGCGGCGCCCAGCCTGCTGGTGCCAGCGGCTGGATCACCGTAGCGCCGGCTTGGAGCCCTTCCCAGTAGCGGGTGATTTCGTCGTGGTCGGAGCCACGCACTGACACGAAGACCGGGATTTGCCCGGCATGCCACTCCATCTGCGATGGAACGTCATAGGCCATGATGTGAAAGCCTTCGGGCGAGATGACCTGTCCCCACATGATCTGCTCGGCCTCCTGAGCATTGGCGACATTGCCGGCATCGCGATAGGACACCAAAGTGAGTTCGCCGCCGAAAACAGTTTGGTAGAATTGAAGCGCCGCGCGGGCATCACCGCGGAAGTTGAGATGGGTCGTGGTCTTGATGGTCATTGGCTCTCTGCCTTGCTGGTGTGATCTGATCCAACTGGTATAGAAGCGGCCAACTGACACTTTCCGGCAGTTTGATCATGGCTCGACCCGATCGCCTCTTTCGCCTCCTTCAAGCCATGCGCGTTATGCCAGCGCCGATCACGGCCCAGCGTCTCGCCAATGAAACGGAAGTGTCGTTGCGCTCGCTTTATCGCGATATCGATAGCCTGCGTGCGGCAGGGGCCCGCATCGAAGGCGAACGCGGCTATGGCTATCGCCTTGTTGAGGACTATGCGCTGCCGCCGCAAACCTTTGGTCGCACCGAGATCGAAGCCATCGCTCTGGGCCTTGCCGCCGTGCGCCACATGGGCGACCCTGCGCTGGCGCGTGCCGCAAGCGACGTTCTCGCCAAGGTTGCGGCCACCTTACCCGATGAGCGCGAGCAACACCTGTTCCACGCCGTTTCGCGCGTCTACCGCCCCGATGCGCATGCGCATACCAGCCTCGACCTCCAAACCATCCGTGATGCCTGCTGGCAGGAAGAAGCGCTCGCCATCAGCTATAGCGACAAGAACGATGCAGTGACCGAGCGCACCATTCTGCCGCTCGCCCTGGTTTACACCGACCACGCTTTAACGGTGCTGTCCTGGTGCTGCCTGCGCGACGCTTTCCGCATGTTTCGGGTCGACCGCATCCGCCATGCTGAACTGGCCCACCAGAGCTTTCGCCCCCGGCGCGCCAGTTTGCTGCGGACTTACCTCGCCGAACTGGAAGCGGGCGAGACGCGCCCCTAGCGCAACAGCGACTGCCCGCCATCCACATAGATCGGCACGCCCGTGACGTGCCGCGAAGCATCGGACGCCAGAAAGGCGATCACATCAGCCACGTCCTTGCTTTCGCCCGGCTTGCCGCCGGTGATTGGGATATCTCCTTCGGCGAATTCAACCGGCACTTCGGCCTCTTCGGCATTGCGCTTGTCGGTATTGTCGCTGATCTCGGTGTCGATGGCGCCCGGGCAGACGGCATTGACCCTGATGCCATGCTTACCCAGTTCCAGCGACAGCTGCTTCGCCATGGCGACCTGCGCCGCCTTGGTCGCCGAATAGGCCGTCGCGCCCGCCGAGGTAAAGGTGCGGTTGCCGTTGATCGAGGATATGATGATGATCGACCCGCCCTGCTTTTTAAGCGAGGGCACCGTGTGGTGCAGCGTCAAAAAGGTGCCGCGCAGGTTCACCTCCATGGTCTTGTCCCATTCCTCCACGGTGAGATCGTCGATCGGCGCCCAGGTGCCGTTGATTCCGGCATTGGCCACCACGATATCGATCCGCCCGTATTGCGACAGCGCCTGTTCCACCATGGAGCGCATGTCGTCTTGCTGGGACACATCGGCGACCAGCGACAGCGCTTGCCCGCCTGCCGCGACGATCTCGTCGCGCGTCGCTTCGATCTCTTCGGCCGTCCTGCTGATCACCACGACCTTTGCCCCGCCGGCGGCGAGCCGCACGGCGGCAGCCTTACCGATGCCCGAGCCAGCGCCCGTGACCACCGCAACCTTGTCCTGAAATTCCATGGATGCTCTCCAATGCTTAGCTGTTGGAGGCGCAACGCATCTGATTATGTTTGGTTACCGGGGGCTATCACCCCATAGGGTAAGGCAAGTAGCCGGTGAAACCGGTGAGCTTCCAATGTCCGCCCACCCGGCGGCAGAAATAGATCGTCTGCCAGTTGAGGATATCCTGCCCCCCATCGCGGAGGGCGATCACGCCATCGAACTTTTTATGCGCGATGGCGATGTCGCCATTGATCTCGATTTCGGTCAGGCGTGTGGCGCGGTGGATGCCGTCGAGCACGTCTTCCGCATAATCGAGCTTTCGGCTGGCCTGCGCCTGCCGGATCCAGTCGTCGCGATAGGCTTGGAGCGTCGGGAAGCTAATCCGCCAGTCATCGGGATTGCCAGATTTTCCGCCATTAATCCCCAGAAAGCCCTCCTTGATGAAGTCACCTTCCACCATGCTCCAGTCCGCCGCCACGAAGGCCGCAATATCGCGCGCCACCAGCATGTCCCAGATGGCGCTGCGGTCCGGATCGTTGGCGAAGGGATTGGTGCTTGGCATGAATTGGCGCCTCTTGGTGGAACGGTTGGAACGGCCTTCATCGATCATGGCTCCCCTGGCTTGGGGAAAGACCAGATGAATACCAGTGGTGGGAAAGTGCCTTCTCCTCAAAGCAATGTCCACACTTTGCTTCGCTGAGCAGGACAACAAAAACGCTCACAAATTCAGCTTCTTGCCGTCTTCTGCGTCAGGTTGCGGGGTGGCTTAAATTGGTATTGTATTGGTCGGCAATTCGTGTTGACATGGCTTCGATAACGATCCTAGTCTCCACTATCACGGGCGAAAACCTGCCGATCTTTCCCAGGTCGGCTGTCTTGAGCAAGGCAGAAAAACATGCGGCTGCGCACTATCGGCTTTGGCGATCAACCGGTTCGCTGCACCTCCCCTGGGCAGTGCGGCGCTGCTCCCGCCCCTGCGAACTGAGGAGCCACGTATGACCGCCAGCCGCAGCGCCGTCACCTTCGCTCTCCTGCTGCTGGCGCCGGCCCTCATCTACATCCTCGCCATCGTTGCCTATCCGCTGTTCGACACGGTGGTTCTTTCCTTCACCAATGCCGCCTTGCGTCCTACCTACGACTTTGTCGGCTGGGCCAATTACCAGCGCGTCTTCGGCGCCGGCAACTTCACCGAGATCATCATCCGCACCTTGGTCTGGACCTTTTTTTCGGTCGCGCTCAAGATGATCATCGGCATGTTCGGCGCCGTGCTGCTCAATGCCGCCGTGCCCGGCCAAACGCTGTTCCGCGTCCTCACCATGCCGCCCTGGATCGTGCCCATGGCCATCGGCATCTTCATGTGGGGCTGGATGTATAACGGCCAGTTCGG